>JAJZKJ010000010.1 GCA_021804195.1 Acidobacteriota bacterium | reverse complement strand
CCTGTTTGGAAAGCTCCGCAACCTGCTGTTGTAAGGCTGCAATGGTGGCATCACGCTGGGCAAGCTGTACGCGCAGTTCGATGGTCGTTTGGTCACGTTGAGTCAATTGAGCCTTGAGACTGACAACAAACGCTTCCAGTTCCTCAATACGTTTTTGATAGGTTTGTTCGGTGTGTGCATCCATGTCACTGCGACCAATCCGTTGATCCAAATTCATTTATCAGACAGATCAGAAGGAATACTGAAATACTATCCCAAACTTTATTTATGATAATTGATTTGCATTTCTTTTTTGGGGGTAGGTATACTTTATTTGTGGTTAGGCTCATTGTGCGCTTGACAGACCGGAAAGGCCGTGAACGGTTACCGAATTTTATATGGAGAATACCACATGATAGAGGAAATCCCGGATTCCACCAAGCCGGTCAACTCTCCGGAAATTATCCGCCCTGAGATGAGACAAATTTTTGACCGGCGGCGCTTTCTGGGTGGTGCGGCCATGGCGGGTCTGCTCGCCGGCCCGATAGCCGCCGCAGCTGGCGGTAGCGCCACCGTCGCCTTGCCTTCTCGCGCGGAGCCAGCCACACATGTCTCCGGCTCTCTGGCTGTTAACGTCCATGATTTTGGCGCCTTGGGCAACGGTCGAAAGGACAACACCGCTGCATTTCAAAAGGCGCTGGATCACGTTCATACGCGTGGCGGCGGCATCGTGGCCGTTCCGGCGGGCCGTTATCTTTTCAAGGGCCATCTGGTGCTGCCGCAGGACACCACACTACAGGGCGTATTTCGCGCCCCGCCGGCTTTTGTCCATAATTCCGGCACTGTTCTCTGGCCCACCGAAGGGCGGGGCAAACCGGACGGCCATCCCTTTCTGACCAGCCAGGGCCACAATGTCACCATTCGCGGTTTGGGGATTTATTATCCCGGACAGGACGTGAATGCCGCAGTGCCAGCGCCCTACCCGTGGACCATCCAGCACGGCGCGGGAGACAACCTCGCGGTGCTGGACGTGGCCCTGACCAATCCCTACCAGGGAATGCATCTGGTGCTGGCGGGGCGGCATTATATCGCCCGCGTCTATGGCCAGCCGCTGCTTACGGGCATTTATGTCGATCAGTGTTATGACATCGGCCGGATTGAAAATATCCATTTCTGGCCCTTCTGGGCGAATGGAAACTCGCGGCTGTGGAAATGGGTCAATCAACATGGCACGGGCATTCGCATCGCCCGCAGCGACTGGGAATATGTATTCAACACCTTTGTGCTGGGATACAACATCGGCTATCACTTCGCACAGAGTCCGCACGGAGCCTGCAATGGAAATTTCGTCGGTCTCGGCTCGGACGCGAGCGGGCAAGCCGCCGTCGTCGTTGAAAATTCTCAGCCGCCGGGCCTGCTGATTACCAATGGGGAATTTGTCGGCGATCAGCGTCCCGACTCCCAGGGCGTGATCATCGAGCCGGGCAATACCGGGCGGGTTTGTTTTCAAAATTGCTCGTTCTGGGGGCCGTCGAACCGCATCGGCACGTTGCGCGGCAAAGGACCGGTTGTTTTCATGGGCTGCGCTTTTCTCGGCTGGGACAAGAACAAGCGCGGCGAGCCGGCCTTTCTGCTCGACGGCGCTCCGGCGACCATCAGTCAATGCCAGTTTTATAGTTGGGGACCGCCGCGCGAAAAGCCGGCGGTGCGAATTACAGCGCGTTGCCCCGCGGCGGTCATCACCGGCAACACGAGGATTGGGAAAAAATTTGTTGTAAAGCGCCCGCCGGGGCTTTCTCCGCGGCGTTTTCAGATCGCCATGAATGTCGCCACCGAAGCGTGAAGGCTTTTCATCCCCGGTGGTCATCCGTACAGAGCGGCTTCCTCCGCGCCGGAGGGTTCGTTGCGGGCGCGGTACCCGTCCGCCGCCGCCGCGGACGGGTCGAATAATATTTTCCGAAACCGAATTCCATGCGTGTAAAAGTATTCTCAAGCGTTCTGGCGGTGATAGTCCTGGGGACTTTGCTGGGCGGTTCCATGCCGGCGTGTGCCGGCGCGACTTCTTCTCCGCCGGTGCGGCAAAAAGTCATCGACTTCTGGGAAATGTGGTTTGACCGCGGGTTGCACGCGGCGATCCAGGCCTTTGAGGCCAAACACCCCAACGTGCGGGTTCATGAGTCTCTTTACCTGGGTACGATGGACCCCGAGCGCTTGATGACCGCAATCGCCGGCGGTGCGCCGCCGGACTTGGTGGTGGCGGATCGTTTCTCTATCAGCAGTTGGGCGCAGCGAAAAGCGTTTATTCCACTGGACAAGTTTATCGCAGCCAGCCGGCGCGCGACCAAACCCGGTGGCACGCCGGGAATTTATGCTCGCGATTTCTATCCGCCGTGCTGGAAAGAGGCCACTTACCGCGGCAAAGTGTACGGTATTCCGATGAGCACCGACGACCGCGTCCTGTTCTACAACAGCGATCTGCTCAAGCGGGCCGGCTTTGTAAACAAGGCGGGCCACGCCGTACCACCGAAAACGTGGAAACAACTGGAGCGTTACGCACTGGCCCTGACGCATTTCGACGCCTACGGTAATCTGACCCAGCTTGGCTTCGCGCCCAACTATGGCAACAGTTGGCTGTACATGTACGCCTTCCTGGATGGCGGGCGATTCATGAACCGTGCCGGCACGCGGGTAACCATGGATTCGCCGGCGGTGGTGCGGGCGCTGCGATTCATGGCCCATCTGTACAAACTGGTCGGCGGTATCAACCGGACCGACGCTTTTCTCACTTCCGCCGTCGCCCCGCAACTGGACCCCTTTCTCACCGGCAAAATCGCCATGAAAATCGATGGTTGGTGGGCTGTGCAGGCCATTGCGCAGTATAAGCCCTACCTGCACTTTGGCGTGGCGCCCCCGCCGACACCCTCCGGCAAACATCCCGCCACGTGGTCGGGCGGATTCGCCTATTGCATTCCTTTGGGATCCAAACACCCGCGGACATCGTTCCAATTGATCCGGTTTCTGGTCAGTCCCCGGGGCTGGCGCATTCAAATGGCGGTCGACGCCCACTACTACGCCAGCAAGGGATATCCATTTGTGCCTCAGATGACCGCTCAACCGGCGATCAACCGGACCGTTTTTCAAAAATACATTGAACACAATCCCAACATGCCGCCGCGGGCGGTTCGAGCCATACGCGAGGCCTACAAAATGATGGCCGTGAGTCATTTTCGCCCCGTCACGCCGGTGGCCCAGTACATGTGGGATCAGCAGGTGCAGGTGCTCAGTGAAACGCTGCGCAATGGTGTACCGGCCAAAGTGGCGCTGCGGCGGGCGACACGGAGGGTGCAGCGCCGGTTGAATCGGATTCTGCATCCGCCGCCGGCGCAGCCGGTGCCGTGGAAGTGGCTGGGCGCGGCGGCGGCGGCGCTGGTGCTGGTTCTGGCGGCGGCGGGCATGGCGTGGATGGCGCGGGCGGACCGGCGCCGGCGACTCTTCAACCAGCAGACCGCCGTGGCGTTGTTTTTTGTTTCGCCCTGGCTGATCGGTTTTCTGGTTTTTAACCTTGGGCCGATGGTAATGTCGCTGGTGTACAGTTTCTGCCGGTATGACGTATTGCACCCAGCGCGGTGGGTAGGCCTGTATAATTACCACACCATCTTTTTCGGCCACAACCGGTTCTGGCTTTCGCTGGCTAATACCGCCTATATGCTGATCGGTCTGCCGTTGGGCATGGCGGTGGGCTTGGCGCTGGCGCTGCTGCTGAACGCTGAAATTCGTGGAATAAAAATTTATCGCACTCTTTTCTATCTGCCATCGATCGTGCCGGTGGTGGCCAACTGCCTGCTATGGATGTGGGTGCTTAACCCGATCAACGGATTGGTCAATTCATTTCTGAAAATCCTTGGTGTGCATCATCCGCCGTTGTGGCTGGATAGCCCGTCATGGTTTCTTGGTTCCAAAGCGGCGATTATTCTGATGGGTTTGTGGGGCGCCGGTGGGGGGATGATTATCTGGCTGGCCGGGCTTAAGGGCATTCCACGCCAATTTTACGAGGCGGCTCAGATGGATGGCGCCGGCGTCTTGCGGCGATTTGTTCATATCACCTTGCCGATGCTCACACCCTATATTCTCTTCAATCTGATCATGGGTACCATCGGCACCATGCAGATCTTCACGCAGGCTTATGTGATGACCATGGGTGGCCCGGCTAATTCCACCACTTTCTATGGCTACTATCTGTTTATCGAAGCGTTCCGTTACTTCCGCATGGGGTACGCTTCGGCTCTGGCTTGGATTATGCTGGTGATTATTGTGGTGTTGTCGGCCCTGCAGTTTGGCTTTGGCAGAAAATGGGTGGTTTACGATGTGGTGTGAGTGCCTGTTTTGAAAGATGATGCCTTTTCTTGCCGTAATGGCATGGGGGTTTGAAGAATAATGAGCTTGCCGTCCGACCGGGATCAGACAAACTCCAACTCAACCGTTCCAAGTTCAACGCCAACCTTAAAGGCTCGCCTGGTCGGCCTTTCACTGCTACCCTTCGGCGCGCTCTCGGTAGTGGGATTTCCACCGGGTTCCATTCAGGCCAACTGGTTCAGCTTCTTCAATGCCATTTCCTGGCAGATCGCATTGGGGGCGCCCGTGATTCTTTACGCCCAAAAACTGGGGGCGGGCGATGCGATGCTGGGGTTGCTCGCGGCGCTCTCTCCGCTGTTGGTTATCATGCAGATTCCCGGAGCCCATCTGCTGCCGCGATTCGGATATCGGCGCGTCATGTTAAGCGGCTGGCTGGCGCGCACGATCATACTCTTCGTACTGGCGAGTTCTCCGCTGTGGCTTGCGACCCGGAGCGGACGTCTGGCCGCCATCCTGATAGGCTTGACCCTGTTCAATTTTTTTCGCGGCTTGACCGGGGGCGCATGGATGCCCTGGGTTACGGAATTAATTCCCCACTCCGTGCGCGGGCGGTTTTTCTCGCAACAGCAGATTTTCAGCCAGATTGGCGGTCTGATTGCCTTGGGGATCGTTTCACTCCTGCTTCTGGGAAAACCCGCGGTCGGACAATTTGCCCTCTCGCTGCTCTTGAGCGCCCTGGGTGGAGCGGCCAGCCTGCTTTTTCTGGCTGGTACGCCTGATATCTCCACGCCGCACGCGCGCGCGCAATCGGGCGCCCGCGTGCCTTGGATCGCCATGATCCGCTTCCGGCCATTCTTCCGGCTTTGCGTTTTCAATATCCTGTTGGTGCTGGCAATGGGCGGCCTGGGCGTATTTACGGTAGTCTTTCTCCGCGGGGTGGAGGGGTTCAGTGAAAGTTCCATCGTTCTGCTCTCGGCCATGGCCGTGATCGGCGGTCTGGTATCGTTGCTGTGGTCCGGCCCCTTGATGGATCGTGTTTCCTCCGGCCTGATCATCCGCCTGGGAATGCTGGTCTTTGCGCTGATATTCGCCGGCTGGTGGATGGTGGCCGCATGGATCACCCCTTATCCGTCGCTGGTTGTCGGCGCTCTGTACCTGCTTTCCGGGATTGCCGGCATCCACATCACCGTGGCTAATTTTCGGCTGCAGTCAGCCACCATTCCCGTGATGGGGCGCAATCACTTCTTCGCGCTGTTTACCGTGATCACCAGCCTGGCAGCGGCCTTTTCTCCCATCGCCTGGGGGCTGCTGCTCGACTCCATCGGAACATTCAGCGCCGCTACCGGCCCGTTGCGGTGGAATCGCTACAGCATCTATTTCGCCCTCGCGTTTGTTCTTCTGTTTCCGACGATCTTTTACTCTCGCTATCTGATCGAAACACCCCAGCCTGGCAGCATCCTGCTGGCGCCAAGCGACTAAAACCGCACTCCCGCCGCACCCGGTGCGCGGGAATCGCCGACGCGGATTGGTCTGAGGACATGGCATTTTTTCTCGACCGCATTTTTATTTTTTGATTGCTTGCAAAACCGGAAAGAGGCGCTTATAAACTTAAAATATTTCTCTTTGGACTTGAAGGGGTTGCTGTTGCAGTTCAAGCGAGTGAAAGCATTCTGGGGCGTTCTGGCGGCGATGGCCTTGGGCGTCTGGCTGGCAAGCCCCTTGCCAACCCGCGCCGCCGGAACCAGCGCTTCTTCTCCCTCCGCGCACCACAAAATAGTTATCAATCTCAGAATCGGGTGGGGGCGCGGCATACATGCGGCGATCAAGGCGTTTGAAGCCCTGCATCCGAATGTGCGGGTTAACCTGGCCGTTTACGCCAGCGGGATGGGCTCCCAGCAATTGATGACCTCGATCGCCGGCGGCTCCCCACCGAGTTTGGTGGTGGCGGATCGTTTTACCGTCGGAAGTTGGGCGCAACGCGGGGAATTTCTTCCGCTGAACAAGTTCATCGCGGCCAGTCAGCGGCGGGCCAAACCCGGCGGTACGCCGGGAATTTATGCGCGGAATTTCTATCCGGCGTGCTGGAAAGAAGCCACTTACCGCGGCAAGGTGTATGGTATTCCGATCAGCACCGACTGTCGCATTCTGTTCTACAACAGCGATCTGCTCAAGCGGGCCGGTTTCGTGAACAAGGCCGGCCACGCCGTGCCGCCGAAAACGTGGAAACAACTCGAGCAGTACACCGTGGCCCTGACGCATCGCGACTCCTATGGCAACCTGACCCAATTGGGTTTCTCGCCCTACCACAGCATGAGTGATCTGTACATATACGCCCTCCTGAACGGCGGGCGATTCATGAACCGCGCCGGCACGCGGGTGACGATGGATTCGCCACCGGTGGTCGAGGCGCTGCGATTCATGGCCCATCTGTGTAAACTGATCGGCGGCGTCAACAAGTCCAATGTGTTTCTCACCGCCGCCGTCGCGCCGCAACTGTCTCCCTTTCTTACCGGCAAAGTCGCCATGAAAATCGACATACCGGGGGGGCTCAATACGATCTTGAACTACAAACCGTACTTACGCTTTGGCGTGGCGCCGCCGCCGACGCCTTCGGGCAAGAACCCCACCACGTGGTCGGGCGGATTCGCCTATTGCATTCCCGTGGGGACCAAACATGCGCGGACGGTATTCAAATTGGTCCAGTTTCTGGTCAGTCCCGAAGGCTGGCGCATTCAAAAAGCGGTCAACGCCCATTACACAGCCAGTATGGGACAGATTTATCTGCCGAGCATGACCGCGCAGCCGGCGGTTAACCGGGAAGCTTTTCAGAAATACATTGAACACAATCCCGACATGCCGCCGCGGGTGGTTAAGGCCATGCGCGAATTTTACAAGATGATGCCGCTGAGCCATTTTCGCCCGGTTTCGCCGGTGGACCGATATATGTGGAACCAACAGAGGCGGGCGGAGAGCAATGCTTTGCGCTATGGAGTGCCGGCTAATGTGGTGTTGCGGCGGGCGGCACGGCGGGTGCAGCGCCGGTTGAATCGGATGTTGCATCCGTTACCGGCGCCGCAGGTGCCGTGGGGATGGTTTGTCGCGGCGGCGGCGGCGGTGGCGGTGGTGCTGCTGGCGCTGGGCGCTCTGTGGACCTCGCGCAAGGGCCGGTACCGGCAGGTGTTCAATTCCCAGACCGGTGCCGCGCTGTTTTTTGTTTCGCCCTGGTTGATCGGTTTTCTGGTTTTTACCATTGGACCGATGGCGGTGTCGCTGGTGTACAGTTTCTGCCGGTATGACGTGTTGCACCCGGCACGGTGGGTGGGCCTGTACAATTACTACACGATTTTTTTCAGACACAATCGTTTCTGGTTGTCGTTGGCCAATACGGCGTATATGTTTATCAGTCTGCCGGTAGGCATGGTGGCGGGACTGGCTGTGGCGCTGTTGATGAACGCGCAGGTTCGCGGCATAAAAGTCTATCGCACGCTTTTTTATTTGCCGACGCTGGTGCCCGCGGTGGCCAATGCGGTGCTTTGGATATGGATACTTAATCCGTCCAACGGATTGGTTAATTCGTTGCTCAAACTCTTGGGCGTGCATCACCCGCCATTGTGGCTGGACAGTCCGTCGTGGTTTCTGGGGTCCAAGGCGGCCATGATTCTGATGGGGTTGTGGGGCGCCGGTGGGGGTATGATCCTCTGGTTGGCCGGGCTCAAGGGTATTCAGCGCCAACTCTATGAGGCGGCGGAGATGGATGGCGCCGGCGTCTTCCGGCGGTTTATTCATATTACCCTGCCGATGCTCTCACCTTATATTTTCTTTAACCTGATCATGGGCGTCATCGGCACCTTGCAGGGTGGTTTTGTCTCGTCTTGGATCATGACCGGAGGTGGTCCAGCCAATTCCACCGTCTTTTTCGGATACTATCTGTTTGTGGAAGCGTTCCGGTACTTCCGCATGGGGTATGCTTCCGCCCTGGCTTGGATTCTGCTGGTGATGTGTGTGATTCTCTCGGCTATACAGTTTGTCCTTAGTAAAAAATGGGTGACTTATGATACGGTGTAGGAACTTTCGCCGCGGCGGGAGAGCAATCGGATGAAGCAGTTCTGGTCTGGTTTGGCGTTGTTTCTGGAAGTGTCGCTGCTGGCGGCGCTGCTGACGATCATCGTGAATCGCCAGTTGCCGACAAATCCCGCTATTCTGATATGGGCGGCGGGGTTGCTGGCCGTCTTGAGTTGGGCGACGACCATAGGAGCGCCGTGGCCGGTGGCCCGGCGAATCACGCTGCATGGCGCGCTGGTCAGCGGTGCGGTGCTGTTTCTAATCCCGTTTGCCTGGCTCATCGGAACCACATTAAAATACAATAGCAATATCTTTATATTCCCGCCGCGCTGGCTGCCCTCCCTGCCGCGCGTGGTGGACCGCTCGCCTTACGTGGTGGCGGCGCCGCACATCCGTAGACCGTCAGGTGTCTCCGCGACGCACTGGCGGAAACTGGCTCCGGAACTGCGGGACATCCTCTGGACCGGCGCTCGTCCGTACCTTCCGCCGCACTCGCTCAATCTCGTGCAGCGCACTGCGGCGCGCCGGGCGGTGGGGATGTTGTTGCTGCGCCATTTTATCGCCGCCACGCCGCGGTCGCTGTGGCGGACGGACGCCCAGGCTCTGGGCGCTGCCCGGCGGTTCAATTCCAAAAATGCGGCGAGAGAAGTCTGGAAACGGATATTACGCGAGGTGGTGATCAGACATATAACCGTCAAAGCGCTCGATCAGAAAGACTACCGAATACCCTTGGATACGATTCACTGGCACGTGCGCGGACCGGCGAAACTGCTGCACAGCCCGAAAAATACCGTGGTGGCTTACCACTTCCGCCATCGCCGGAGCTTTTCTATTATCGCCGATTTTCCCCGCCCGCCGCAGGTGAAAAAGTTGCTCGGCGTGGACGTTTCGCTCCGCGAGGACCGCTCCTGGCATTATCTGCATGTCATCCTCGAGGAAAACTCGCAGCGCTATGTGAACGCGAACGCCTTCTATCTTGGCGCCAAAGAGGTGCAGGATTTGTCGTTTAAGATTCACCACTTAAGCCCCTCCAATCAATGCTCCCTGGGTATATGGCCGCTCGTCCGCCGACCCAAGTCCGGGTCGCAATACAACCGCCCCGGCTGGATTCGCCTGAAATTGAAGGTGGTGCAAACTTCACAATTGGCGGCGGCGTTTCATAAATTTACCCGGTCCTATGTCGATACCTGGTACGCCGATCCGAACTGGCTCAATTACCTGTATAACACCTTGTTTCTGGCGGTAATGAACGTCATTCTAACGATTCTCGGCTGCTCTATGGTCGCCTACGCCTTTGCGCGGCTACACTGGCCGGGCCGCGATACGTGCTTCGCCATCCTTCTGGGAACGATGATGCTGCCCGGGGCGGTGACCATGATCCCGGTGTTTCTGATTTTCAAAGACCTCGGTTGGTACAACACCCTGTTGCCGTTGTGGGTGCCGGCGATATTTGGGGGCGGTTTCAATGTTTTCATGCTCCGCCAGTTCATGAAAGGCGTTCCTCGGGAACTGGAAGAGGCGGCGCTGATTGATGGCTGCGGCTGGTTTGGTATTTACTGGCGAATCGTGCTGCCCCTGATGAAGATGGCTCTGGTGGCGATAGCCATCTTTACCTTCATGGGATCATGGAATGATTTCATGGGACCGCTGATCTATCTGAACAATGATAAGCTTTATACGCTTCCAATGGGTTTGTACACGTTTCAAACCAAACACAATTCACAATTTGGACTGCTCATGGCCGCGTCAACGATGATGATTCTGCCCATAATAGTGATATTTTTCTTTTCCCAGCGTTATTTTCTGGAGGGGATTACCCTCACGGGGGTCAAAGGGTAGCGATGACGATAGGCGAGGAACCTTGGCGTTTGTGGGTGTGTCATTTGGGGGCCGGCCACCCGAAAATCTGGATGTGACTAGGCTCTACCCATCCACGTGCGTTTCACGGCGTTGCTGTTTAATTTTTCCGCGCGCTTTCTTTTTCTCGAGGCGCCGGCGCTTGCTGCCGGCCGTCGGACGAGATTTCCGCCGCGCTATCGGCTCCACCAGTGCCTGTTCGATCAGTTCCCGCAATTTTTCCACACACGCCCGGCGATTGGCCTCCTGCGTTCGCGCGCTGCCGCTGACAAGCACAATGCGGCCGTCGCCATCGATGCGTCGACCGGCCAGGGCCAGCAGTCTCGCCTGCGCGCGGGTGGAAAGTCCGTGCAAATCCGCCGGATGAACCCGCAGTTCCGTTTTGCTGTTGACCTTGTTGACGTTCTGCCCGCCTGGCCCGCTGGAACGGGAAAATCCGAATTGCAGATGGCTTTTGTCCACCCATACGCCGGGACCGAGTGTGATTCCGGGAAGATTCGAGAATGGTTCGTTCATGCCGGTATTGTAGCGGATTTCCCACTCTTTGACGCGGTCCGAATGTCCAGGCGCCGACCGACCATTTCCTCTCCCGCGGGGATAGGCTATTTCGCGGCGGGGCTGGTCCATTAGGTATCACTCGTCGGACGGAGATACTCCCTTGTGCGATGCCGAAATCCCGGTTCACCAATCATAAGCTCTGGCCGAAATGGAATTTTTGGGCGATGATAGGCGGACGAGTTCGCCGCGGTCACGTATAGTTATCCCGATAGTTATCGCGATCGTTATCGCGATCGTCATTGGGACGGGTCGGGGCGGATATGGCCGCCGCGCCGGTATAAGGATGCGTACCCGGCGCCGCGCGGCGCGGCGGACAATTATTTTCAGAAAAGCGCAAACGGGAGCGCCCGCGTGAATGTGGAACATCTGATTTTGCAGATCGCCTTGATTCTGCTGGTGACCCGATTGTGCGGAGTGGCGCTGCGCTTCCTGGGCCAGCCGGACGTCATCGGGGAAATGATCGGCGGCCTGCTTCTGGGACCCTCCGCTCTCGGGCTGATCGACCACGGCGCTTTGCTGCACTGGCTTTTCCCCCGTCCCAGCATGACCTTTTTGAACGTCCTGGCCCAACTCGGCGTGATGTTCTTTATGTTCATCGTGGGGCTGGAACTGGATGTGCTGCACCTGCGTGGCAAGGGTAAGACCGTCGTGGCCATTGGTCTTTCCAGTCTGCTCGGCTCGTTCGTCAGCGGGTTGGTGATTGCCGCCATGCTGTTGCACTGGGGACATATCGCCGCGCACCTGCGCTCCCCGCTGGCCTTTGTCCTGCTCTCGGCGACAGCCATGGCCATGACCGCGTTTCCCGTTCTGGCGCGGGTTATCACCGACCAGAATCTGCAAAAAACTTCCCTTGGCCAGTTGACCATCGCGGCGGCGGCGGTGCTTGACGTTGGTGGCTGGTGTCTGCTGGCGGCGGTGTACGATATCGCCCGCACGCAGATCGGCGGCCAGGGAGCTTCCGTGCTCATGTCGGTATGGCTGGGCATGAAAACCACCATGCTGGCGGCGGCCTACGTGATCGTCATGATGCTGTTCGTACGACGGTTCCTCTGGCGATTCCACTCCCATTTTGAGATCCGCGGACGGGTTACGCGCACCGTGCTGGCCCTGGCGCTTTTTCTACTGTTGCTCAGCGGCTTGGTCGCTGAGTTGCTCGGAATCAATATGATTTTCGGCGCCTTTATGATCGGGCTGGTCTTCCCCGCCAACGAGGATTTCGTCCGCCACCTGACCGCCCGCCTGGAAGACATCACGCTGGTGGTGCTCATGCCCATCTTCTTTGTCACTATTGGTCTGCACACCGACATCGCCCGTCTGACCGATCCGGTGATCTGGCAGGCGGGAATATGGCTGGTGATCGGCCTGCTGGCGGTGAAATTCGTCACCAGCGCCGTCCCGGCTAAACTCGCCGGCGTGCGCTTCGCCGACGCCGGTCTGCTTGGGCTGCTTATGAACACGCACGGCGTGGTGGAACTGGTGGTGTTGAATCTGGCCTGGCAGATGCACGCAATCAATTCGCGAATGTTGACCCTGCTGGTTCTGGCGCTCCTGACCATCACCATCGTTTCCTCCGGATTGCTTCGGCTGATTTACACCCCCATACGCCGCCGGCAACTCCGTGCCGCGGCCCTGTCCACCGGCACGGGGCCGACAGATTGCGACCCCGCCATCCACATCCTGGTTCCACTGGCCAAGCCCGCCAACGCCGGTCCGCTGGTGCGCATCGCTGTTTCCCTATTGGGAAAACGACCGGGGCGAATATCCTCCTTGTATCTGCAAACGCCCGGAGACTGGCAGCTTGGCCCGCAGGCGCTCAAGCCGCTGGCGCCGGACCCGCTGGAAATCGCCGGACGCGAGGCGGCCGCTCTCGGCACGGCGATCCAGGCCATTACTTTCGCCAGCCGGCGCATCGGCCGCGATATCTGCCATCTCGCCGATTATCAGCGTGCGGATTGGATCGTACTGGGCGCGCATCGCGGTATTCTGGACCCTTCCGCGCTGGGCGGCGTCGTGGCGCATGTGCTCAAGAAGGCCCCCAGCCATGTCGCCGTCCTGATCGGTAACCAGCTTCCCGAAATGCGCCGTGTGCTGGTACCCTATCTGGGCGAATCACAGGATATCGGTGCCCTGCTGGCCGCGGAACGCATCGCCCGCAACGCCGCGGCGCACATTACCATTGTCCATGTAATCAGGCCCCGCCGCGCCGCCGGGGACGATTCACTGGGCGTCAAACAATTGGTGGACCGCCTGATGCCCGACAGCGACAGCGCCAACCCGGTGCGAATGCGGGTGATTGAAAGCGATCAACCCACCGATGTGGTGGTGGAAGAATCCAAAAATTACGATCTGATTATCCTGGGCATCTCGCCGTTGTGGAAACTGCGGGAGAATCTTTTGAGCCGGGCACAGACTTCCATAGCCCGTCGCAGCGCCTGCCCCACGCTGGTAGTCCAGGCGGCCAAATCTAAACGCAAGCTTGCCGGGAAGGAACCGCAGGCCCAAACCGGTCCGGCGGCGGCGCAGCGCCCAAGTGGGGGGACGATTCCGCAGTGAGATACCCCGCCGGCTGCCGGGAAGCGCCAACCCAATATAGCTGTGACACGGCCTAGCCCCGCGTTTGACCGCTGTTTTCTTTAATAGGTGTATTGATCGGAAGCACGTTACCGTCGGCGGGCTGGATAAAGCCGCCGGCGGTAAAACACCGGGTCAAGTTGACGTAGTAAAGGTTGGAATCCCATTCGCCGAGCGTAAATCCGCCCACTTCAAGGAAATGTTTCCACTCGGCTTGGAGCGCCGTCCGGTCGCGCGCATCGCGGCGGCGGGAGGGCGGGCTTAACGCTGCGTAAATGATCCCCGGACTTTCTTCGGAAATTCTCAAGGAAACTCTGCCCCCGCTCGGGTGCAATGCCGCCAGCGGTGAGGCCGGCTCAATCGTATATTGAATGTCAAGATGTTGCGGAGGACGGGATGGGGCCGGTGGAGCGAAAAGAGGATCGCGGTTTGTGGCGACGGCTTCAACCAACAGGAGAAAGGCGTCGCGAATCCGCCCGATGGCGACGTCATCCGCCGCCGTGCGACACGCCAGACTGCCAAGCATTTCATACACGCCCCGGCACGAAGCGGCAAAATCAGCCGCGTCGATGCGGAAATGGCTCGATGCCGGACGCTCTGCCAGGGCGCTGCGCCAAGCCACCGCTTCGCGCGCGCGTTCGATCAATTTATCCGGTGCATACGGCTTGGCTATACAGTCCCAGGCGCCGCAAAGCCGGCTGCGATGAATGTGTTCCGGCTGACACATGCAGGTTAGTAAAATCACCGGGATATCGCATGTGCTGCGGCATGCCTTCAGGCTGCGGCACACCTCGTAGCCGTCGATATCCGGCAGCATCACATCCAGAACGATCGCCTCGGGATGCAGATTTCGCGCCAAGGTAAGTCCCTCCTTGCCGGAGAGCGCTTGATGGTACGCGAAATTTTCTTCCCGCAAATAGTCGCCGAGCAGACGATTCAGATCGGCGTCATCATCAATGACAAGAACGTGCATCGGCATGCAACCTCTATCCGCCTTTAGGCAAATCCGGCATTTTTTATCGCCGCCGGCCGTCACCAAACCCTGGCCTGCCGCCGGTAATCGCTCCCGCTGGATATATCCATCGACCTTAATACCGGTCCGGCTTGGGCCAATATGCGGCCTCCTGTTCATATTATATAATGACTGGCGGAAAAAAAACCCACAATAAATCTCCCAACTTGGCTTTTTTCATCCGTCTGATAAAATCGCCCTTCGCGTTCAGGGAATTCAGCCTGAGATCGCGCCGGATTGGGAGGCGAAGTCGTCGGTGAATGTTCAGTGAGAACCTATCGCAAAAGAGATCGAGGCCACGACGCCGGGTCCCCGGCTCCGAACCAAGGAGCGGCGCCTGAATATGGCTGACAGCCCTGACCCACCTTTGCCTTTAACCAGCGAGTTGCGGCGTGCCATAGCTATTTACCTGTCGTTGGCTTATCCGGATGGCCGGATTCCATTGGCGGCGCAGGCCCGCCAGGCCCCGCTCGCCACCGCCCCGGAACATGCCCCGGTTCAACCGAATTGGTTTGAGACCGCGGCCAAAGAGGGACGGACGGTTTACCGACTTCGCCTGGGACAGCGGGATTACCCGCACATGAAGTTAAGCCTGGAGCCTGCACCGGATAGCTCCGGCTATCTATACTTTGCCGATACGCACGACAGTCATCTCCATGTTCGGGAGGATTCACCCGAGGCGCCGGCCTTGGCGGCCTTGCGCCAGTCCAACGCCCGCCTGGTCGAACGAATTGAAACAGCTTGGGAACAG
>JAJZKJ010000360.1 GCA_021804195.1 Acidobacteriota bacterium | reverse complement strand
AGTATCCACGGACGTCACTGGTGCCAACGCAGTTGGACCGCCGCCGCCACGTGCCTGCAACAGGGACGATCCTGGTTTGATTATCTGTGCTCTGCGCTCGACGCCTATTTTACCGATCGCCCAATTCCCTCATTGATGCCCACCGGGCCGTGAACGGTTACGATTTCTTTTGGGCCCTCCAAAGTTCCCCTATCGATAGCCAGCGGAACTTATGGGGCGGTGGCGGCGTCGTTGATTCACGGCGAAGCGGGCGGCGGCTCCCGTTCGGAGGAGTCGTCCGGCGGAGATTTTGTTGAGGGAGATTCGTCCGTCCGCGGCCGCCTGGATCGGAACATCGCCCCTACCATGCGCCATGGCACAGCCTGAATAAGTTCCGCCGCCGCCGAGGCGACCAGCGATCCGAGAATGCCGCCCGAAGCGGATGTTTGATGGGCGCCGGGTGGCGCATGGGACGGCGCGGCGGCACGGCCATCGCCGGCCGGGGCGGCCCGGCCAGGGGCGATTTTTCCGCCCAGGCGGCGCCCCAGCCAGGAGCCTGTCAACAACGACAAACCCAGTGACCAGCCTATGTTTTTTCGAATCAACCGGGCCGGCGAATAGCGATGTTCGAGGCGGCGAACAAAATGGAACGAGTCCGTTTGCAGGTTCCGCAGTCTGGCATCACGCCGCCGTTCCAATTCGGCGATATTATCAGCAATGTTCATCGGCGCTCCCCGATCCGGAATTCCCGATGCGCCGGGATTCATCATCAGTCCGGCGACGACTATCGCCACGGATGGCAAATAACAGAATCGCCGCCAGCAGCAGATGGAAACCGGCAAACAACAGGCAGGCAAAAATGACGCCCCCGACCGGCAGTAAAAGTCTGAATAAGGCGACTTCGAGGAACACAACTCCGGCCATCGCCAGCATCACCACTACGGCCAACAGACAAACGCGTAAGAAGATGCCGCGCAGTTGGCCGAGCAGGCGCAGACCGATAATCTGCCATTCCAACTCCACAATTTCCGCAGCGGTGCGCCACAACCGGTATAACAGCCGGAATGTATAAGGAATATGACCGGAACGATCTGTTTCGGTTGCCGGTCCATTTTGAAATGAGCGAGCAGTCATAAAAGCCCGGGAAAAATACCCACGACATTCGGCGTTTTCTTCCGCCGCGGGCGCACTGACTGAACGCCGCATAAACCCAAGCCGCCCGGGTGCAACACCCGAACGGCGCCTGCGGCGCGGCGCTACACGTCACCCTGAGCATAACCGCCAGACGCGAAACCGCGAAACTTAGAACCTGTTTCAATCCCGCCGGCGATGCAGCATGAAACCGATCAGCAAGCCCGCGCCCGCGGCCAGCGCCATGGATTTATACGGATTGCGGCGAACATAGGTCATCGTAGCGCTCCGGGCGAGGTCGGTCTTTTCCTTGAGTTGACCGCTCTTGTCGCGCATCCATTCGGAAGCGTGGCCCGTGATGTCGGTCAGGCGGTCTTTGGCCGCCTGGCTCGCTTCCGTGGCCAAATCCGCCACCGCATGTTTGGCGACATCATACTTGTGTCGCAGATCTTGCGGCTGTCCCATCATCTGTTGATCTTCCGCATTATTAGTGACAAGCGAGTCTGACATGGCTGGACCTCCTTACAACGCGCCTCTAAACCACAGTGCAGCACCCGCCACTTAGGGGCTGTCAAGAAATAACCTTTCCAATCTGACTTGGTCTTTTGGCCTCTGGCTTCGTTGCTCGCTCGTTACAGATCCCTGCGGATATGCTCCTCGCTCGCGTCTTGCCAGAGGCCAAAATCCCTGCGTCATATTTGTAAACCTTATTTCTTGACGGCCCCTTACCTGCGGGTCATAATCTGTTCAACTTTTCCGGCCCGGCACTTCCATCCTTATTATCGGCGGATCTTTCTCGTAAATCAACCCAAAGATTCAAATTTTTCGATTCCGCCCGCTTGTCATCGCCCAGCCGGTCGCCAAGATCATGGACCGCAAGGAGCCTGTGGCCGCTAATTTGGATTATTGACCCTTGAAAATGGCCGATCATTCGCTTTTTTAAATAAAACCGGAGACGGGGGCAATAATTCGCCCGTGTTTTCGTTACATCCATTCAAGGAGTGGTAATTCGGTTGGCGCCGCTAATACTTACAAAACGCCGTAACCGATAAAACTTTAAGTCGGGCCAACAGGTTTTCTCCGATGGAGACGTGATGATGCGATACGGATTTCTCCCGGCGTTTGTGGGAAGTATGCTGTTGGCCGGCGCCGGCAGCGCGGCGGCGGCACGGCCGGACACCCTATCACCGAAAAACAATCCGCCGGTAAGCAGACCGGCGATGACGCTTCCCGCCGTTGAAATACCCAACTACAATACGCCCCGAAACACCATGCGCTCGTTGATCGCGGCGGTCAAAGCCGCCGATGTTCCGGAAATCCGGGCGTGCCTGAACGTTTCCAACCCGACCGAGGCGAGCGCCATCGACGCGGTGGCGGATCTTCTGGCCGCAAAAGAACGCTTCACAAAAACCGCCTTGGCAAAACTCGGCCCTCCTCCCGCCTTCGCCGGCGGATCGTTGCGCACGGTTGATTCGCAAATGGACGCCTTGGAGAGCCAATTACCCAAGGCCCTCGTCACCATCAACGGTTCGGCCGCGACCTTGCATTTTTTTCCTGTTCAATCGCCGGGCGGTCACCAGGTGCAACTCCTTTATTTCCAGAAAATCGGCGTACGGTGGAAGTTGGATGCGGATAGACTATTTCATCTCAAGCAGCCCGGCCTTACCGTTGGCGATATCCAGTTCCGGGCGAAAGTAACGCATCTGATCGCCGGCGTGTTGCGGACAACCACCGGAGATATTGCCAGTGGCAAAGTGAAAGACTGGAAGTCGTTGGAACAGGATTTGCAAAGCCGGATGTTACCGGTGGAAATTTCCGTGGTGGACCACGCGCGGCGCGAAAAAAAACAACTGCCAGCAAGCCGGAAAACAAGCCTGCGGCCAGCCCTTCCCCCCCACCCGTCTCAATAATAGCGTGCGTGAATTGCAGGGGAATACCCGCTCATATATTGTTCAGCCACGCCCGGCCGAGAGACTTGGTACTCGATAAATCTCTATTCCGCGTACCGTCGGAGTGCGAATCAACTTCAACCCCGCGGCCGCCATCGCCGCAATGTTCGCCCGTGTGATCACCGGACTGAACCCATAGGTCGCCCGCAGGCGAGCAACCTCCGGCC
Organism: Acidobacteriota bacterium; assembly: GCA_021804195.1. The sequence continues at coordinate 215 of JAJZKJ010000360.1, read as the reverse complement.
AGTCCACGATCAGATAGTTCACGTTTTTTTTCTTCAGCCAGCGCACCGCGTACGGCGGACCGCCCCGCTGGATCGCCCGCGCCAGGCGATTGCGATTAAAGACGGTGTTGTAGATGACGTGGCCGCGTATATACAGCGGCGTCGCAAGGCCTTCGAGATAATAGGTGTCGCGGGATAGAGATTTATCGAGTACCAAGTCTCTCGGCCGGGCGTGG
>JAJZKJ010000359.1 GCA_021804195.1 Acidobacteriota bacterium | reverse complement strand
TCGGGCCCGCCGCCTGGCCATGTGCCCTTTGACTCCCGAAGTGATTGTGGATGGCGCCATTGTGGACGCCGGGGCGCTGGCTGCGGCCATTGCCCAGTTACCTGGCCTGGATGGCCGCTCCGCCCGCTCGCCGCTGGCCCGGCTGGGCCTGGGCACCAGCCGGCGCGTCATCGCCTCAGTCAGCGGCAATGCGGTGATCGTGCGCCGGGTCGTCATGCCGGCCATGAATGACGAAGAACTGGAGGCCGCGCTCGAAGCCGAAGCCGCGCAACATATTCCCTTCGCCCTGGAGGAAGTGAATCTCGATCATCAGATACTGGATTTCCACGACAACGGCCAGATGGAAGTGCTGCTGGTCGCCGTTAAAAAAGATAAGGTCGCGAACCTGACCCACGCCCTCAGCCTGGCGGGTCTGCGCCCGGAAATTGTGGATCACGATCCGCTGGCCCTGCAGAACTGTTACGAATACAATTACCAGCCCGGCGAACATGTGATCGCCGCTTTGCTGCATGTGGGCGCCAGTGTTTCGCATTTTTCCATCGTGCACGGCACTTCGCCGCGTTTTATGCGCGATGTCGGCGTGGGCGGCAATAACTACACCGACGCCCTGCAGAAAGAATTTCATCTCGGCTTTGAAGATGCCGAAAAAATGAAAACCGCGGCGCTTTTTCCGCCGCGCGCCGATAAGCCCGTCCTGGCCATGGCGCAGGCCGCGGGCGCGGATGCGGCTCCCGAACCTGGGTTGGCCCCCTCCGCATCCGCCGCCCATCCCGAGACCAGGGGCGATGTGCATGCGGTGCTGGCCGGCGTGACGGGCCTGATCCGTTTGGAACTGCAGAAAACCGTGGATTTTGCCCGCGCCGGCGGACATTTTGAGCCCTTTGAAAAACTCTACCTTTCCGGCGGAGGCGCCCGCATCGAAGGCCTGCGCGGCATGCTCGAAGGTGAATTCAATGCCCCGGTTGAATGGCTCGATCCGTTCCGGCGCGTCACGTTACCGGCCGATTTCTCCGTTTCCGCTGAAGGCGAAGCCGGGCGCTGGGCCATCGCCGTGGGCCTGGGCCTGCGGGAGTTTGAGGAACTATGATTCGCGTCAACCTGCTGGAAAAAGAGGGTCTGGCGGCGGTGGCCGCGCCGGAACGGGTTTCTTCCACGAAATCCTCCACGCCGGGACTACTGGTGCTGGCGGGCGCGATCGCCCTGGTGGGCCTGCATTACTTCTACCTCATGCATCAGGCCAGTTCCCTGCAGGATCAGTTAACCGCCCAGCAGGCCACTGCCGCGCGGTTAGCCATCGTCAAGCAGCAATATCAACTCGAGCTTCACCGCCGCCAGCAGTTGCTGGGCCGCATCGCCATAATTCAGCAGTTGCGGCGCCGGCGGTCGGGGCCCTATCAGTTAATGGCTCGCGTCGGCCATAGCGTGGAGATCAGTCCGGCTATCTGGCTGACCAGCTTTCAGCAAAATGGCCGCAATCTTGACTTTTCCGGCCGCGCCCTCGATCTGCGCGCGGTGGCCGGTTTTATTACCGCCTTGCGCACCTCCGGTGATTTTTCCCGCGTCCGCCTGGCCAGCGCGGTTGAGATCTCGACCGGCGACCAGCATGTCATGAGGAGCGGTCATGGACCTGCCGGCATGGAGCAGCGCCGGAATTATCCCGCGGATTACCACTTCAAACTGACGGCGCAGTTCACTTCCCTGCCCCCGGCCGCGGCGCCGCCGGCGCAAGGAAGGAGTTAAGGCCATGCCATCTCTGGAAGAACTCAATCCGCGCCAGCAGCTCATCGTTTTTATCGTGCTGGGCCTCGGACTGCTCGGCGCGGCGGAATATGCCTGGCTGAGTTCCATGCGGCAGAGTAACAGCCAACTCCAGCAGAAAGTCCAGGCATTGAAAACCAGCAACGCCCAGTTGCGGCCTCTGGCCCTGGCTGCTCCCGCCCTGGCGCGCTCCAATCAATTTCTGTTCGCCCGCCTGCGTAAGCTGGAAAAGGTTGTGCCCGCGCAGCCCCGCATCGGACATTTCATCGCGGTCATGCAACAGCAGGCGCTCGTGACCCGGGTCAAAATCCGTCAGGTGATGGCGCTCCCGCCCCAGCCGCATCAGTTTTATGTCAGTGTGCCCTTTCATGTCATGCTGCAAGGCGGTTACGGACAGATCGCCGGTTTTTATAGCCTGCTGGCGCGCCTGCCGCGGATTGTGAACGTGCGCAAAATCACTCTCGTGCGCACCCATCCGTCCCCTTTGCCGGCGGCGCCCTGGCAAACCGTGCAGGCCGATTGCGTGGTGACCACGTTCTATAGCCAGGCTGGAGTTCACCCGTTGCCGCTGCATCCCTGATCGGTCGTCACCTTATGCATTGCGATATGCGACGTGCTCTGATCCAATCCGCGACATTGATTTTGACGCTCGCTGCGCCGCTGGCGCTGTCCGCCCAGATTGGCCTGGGGCTGGAGGCGAAAAGCGCGACCACGGCTTTGGCCGTGCGGCGGCTGGCGCAGACCGCTGCCCAACGCGTGCGCCGCCGTTATCGCGCCGTGCCGCGCCTGCTGCATCAGGCACAATCCCATTCCGACTGGGCCGCAAACCCGGCCCGCCGTTCTGCGGATATGGCCGCATCTTCCGGCGATATCCATCTGCCTTCGGGCCGGGATCCATTCCGTTCCCTGCTGGCCGCGCCGGGCATTGGCCCTGGGCCCATGCATGCCATGATTCCAGGCCGCGCCGGCTTGCTTTGGACGGATCTGGCGATTGAAGGCGTGGTTACTGGCGGTCCCCAGCCGCTGGCACTGGTCATGGGGCCGGATCATCGCACGTATTTACTTGTTCCTGGAGTACGCATTTATGATGCGGTGATTTTTCGCATCAACCAGCGCGGCATCTGGTTTGAAACTTTGCAGAAGCCGGGACCTTCGGGCCGGCTCTCGGGCCATCTGGTCTTCAAACCACTGGCCACGAAAAGGTAACTTTATATGACGAAGCGCGCCACTCGATCCGTTCCATTTCATTGTTTGCGGCGGCTTGCGCCGCGGGCCGCGATATTCGGCGTAACCGCGAATATGATGCTCATGGCCGCCGTGCAGCCCGGCAAAGCCGTGGTCAGGCCGAAGCTGGCGGTTGCCGCCGCCAGGCCCGGCATTTATATCAGCCGCGCATTACTGCATGGTTCCGGCGCCGGAATGACCGTTCGCCTCAGGTTTCAGGGCTCGCGGCCGCAAATTCATGATTTCTTTTTACCCAACCCGCCGCGCTGGGTGCTGGACATTCATTCCGCCGTCAAAGCCCGGGGAATCGAGCAGATTCAATCCCAGAATCCCTGGTTTCAGCAACTCCGGATGGCGCAATTCCAGCCGGGCGTGGTGCGCATGGTGCTGGATTTGCGCTCTCCGCGCGTGCATCCGGTTTGGCAGGTTTCTGATCATATCATCAAGGTGGATTTTCCA
>JAJZKJ010000358.1 GCA_021804195.1 Acidobacteriota bacterium | reverse complement strand
AAGGCGCCAGCGAGGAGCATATCCGCAGGTATCTGTAACGAGTGAGCAACGTAGCCAGAGGCCAAAAGACCAAGTCAGATTGGAAAGGTTATTTCTTGACGGCCCCTTAATGTAGGTAAGGCCATGTGAGGGCGGGTGGGGGGTGCGCCGGAACCGGCGCGCCCCCCTTTCCCCGGCGACGCACGCCGCGGATGCCGGCGCGAAGCCGGGCTGCCGCGACGGCCCGTGCCGCCGCCGTGAGTACGAGGACGAATGAGTCCCGATAGCTATCGGGCGAGTCGCGGGATGCATATCGTGGTGCGGTGTGGTGCCGCCCTGCGTGCCCCGAAGAATAAGGAATGCCTGATGCCGTTGTTGGAAATCAAGGATCTGCGGGCCGCCGTCGGCGGCCGGGAAATACTCAAGGGAATCAACCTGACGATCGAAATCGGCCGGGTGCACGCCATCATGGGGCCCAACGGCTCGGGCAAAAGCACGCTTGCTTCAGTTCTCGCGGGCCGCGAAACGTATGAGGTTACCGGCGGTCAGGTTCTGTTTCATGGTAAAGACCTGCTGGCGCTGGCCCCGGAAGAGCGGGCCGGCGAAGGCGTGTTCATGGCCTTTCAATATCCCGTTGAAATTCCCGGTGTGAGCACCAGTTACTTTCTTAAAGCGGCGCTCAACGCCATCCGCAAATATCACGCGCAGGAGGAACTCGACGCCATGGATTTTCTCCAGCGGATCAAGGACAAAATGAAATTGCTGCAAATGGATCCGAGTTTTCTCAACCGTTCGGTTAACGAAGGATTCTCCGGCGGCGAAAAAAAACGCAATGAAATTTTGCAGATGGCGCTGCTGGAACCCCGGCTGGCGATCATGGATGAAACGGATTCCGGTCTGGACATCGACGCCCTGAAAATCGTGGCCGATGGAGTCAACGCGCTGCGTGGACCGGAGCGGGCCATTCTGGTGGTGACCCACTACCAGCGGTTGCTCAATTACATCGTGCCGGACTTTGTGCATGTGCTGCGGGATGGAAAAATCATCAAATCCGGCGACAAGAATCTGGCGCTGGAATTGGAAGCCCGCGGTTACGGCTGGCTGGAAGGCGCCACGGCCGCGGCGTGAGGGTATGGCAATATGTGGGGCGAAGCAAGGGAATAAAAACCGGGTCGCAAGGCGACAAAGTATGTTTTTTAACAGTTGTTTCTTAAGATGATGCAACGATGAACGCCACGATGACTCCCGCCGCGAACCCCGCCGTTGCGCTTGAAGAATTGGCGCGCTGGTTCGAACGTGCGCCTTCCTCCGACGCGCCCTGGCTGGCGGAGATGCGCCGGCGCGCTTTGGCGCATTTTCGCGATGTCGGTTTTCCGACTACGCGGCAGGAGGAATGGCGCTGGACCAATGTCGCGCCCATCGCGAAAACACGGTTCCAATCGGCCGCCCCGGCTGATTTGGTCGAACCGTCGCGCCGGGAAATCTTTCACCGCATGGCGCCCTATGCGCCGCGTTCGCTGGGCGGATATGAAATCGTTTTCATCAATGGCGTCCATGCTCCGGAACTTTCCACCGCGGCCGCGCCCGCGATTCAAATCACCACGCTCCAAGACGCCATGGCTCGCCACGGCGCCATGGTCCGCGCGCATCTGGGGCGGGAAGCGCCGTGGGAGCAAAATGGGTTCGCCGCCTTGAACACCGCGGGCTTCCGGGACGGCGCTTTCATCCACGTACCGGACGGTGTGGTCGTGGACAAACCGGTTCATCTGCTGTTTTTCAATGCCGCGGGTCGCGCCCCGGCGCCGCTTCTGGTGCAGCCCCGGAATCTGGTTCTCATCGGGGCCGGGGCGCATCTCGTGCTGGCCTGCGTCTACGCCGGCCAGGACGCCGCCGCCGCGCTGACCAATACCGTGCTGGAGATGGTTCTCGGCGAGGCCGCGCAAGTGGAGCTGGTTAAACTCCAGTGTGCAAGTGATGAGGCCTTCCACGTGGCGCATGAGGCCGTTCGCCTGCAGGCCGCGGCGAATCTGCTTTCGCTGACTCTCAACCTCGGCGGCGGACTGGTTCGCAACAATCTTTCCGTGCGACTGGACGGCCCCGGCGCCCAGGCCACGCTCCATGGCCTTACCCTGGCCGCCGGGCGCCGGCACGTGGACAACCATACCCTGCTCGACCATGCCTGCGAGAACTCCACCAGTCATGAACTCTATAAATATCTCCTGGCGCAGAGGGCCGGCGGCGTTTTCCGGGGCAAGATACTGGTCCGTCCCGGCGCGCAGAAAACCGACGCCCGGCAAACCAGCAAAACCATTCTTCTCTCGGACGAAGCGTCGATGAATTCTCAGCCCCAGCTTGAAATTTACGCCGACGACGTCAAATGCACGCATGGTTCCACCACCGGACCGCTGGATGATGAGCAGATCTTCTACCTGCGTTCGCGCGGCATCGCCGCCGCCCCGGCCCGGGCCCTGCTCACGTATGCGTTCGCCGGCGACGTGCTCCAGCGCGTCCGGCACGCCCCCTGGCGGCAATACCTGGAAACTCTTGTGGCCGGGGAACTGCAGCGGCTGCATATAGAGAAAGCGTCAACATGAGTACATCAATTTCCAAACGACCGCGCCGCGCCGGGCGGTCCGCCGCCGCACCACCGCCGGGAGCGTTCAACCCGGCCGCGCTCCGGGCCGATTTTCCACTGCTCCAAACCACCGTGCATGGCCAACCGCTGGTCTACCTCGACAACGCCGCCACCAGTCAGAAGCCGCAGGCGGTCCTGGCCGCGCTGCTGCGCTATTACTCCAATCTCAACGCCAACATCCACCGTGGAATCTACCAGCTCAGCGCCGCGGCGACCGCCGCCTATGAAAACGCCCGCGAAAAAGCGGCGCAATTCATTCAGGCGCCGTCGGCGCGGGAAATTGTTTTTGTCCGCGGCAGCACGGAAGCGATCAACCTGGTGGCGGCAAGCTGGGGGCCGGCACACGTTCAGGCGGGCGATGAAATCATCCTGTCTGAAATGGAGCACCACTCCAACATCGTTCCCTGGCAATTGCTGTCCCAGCGGACGGGATCTCGCCTCCGGGTGCTTCCCATCACCGATGCCGGCGAACTGCGGCTGGATGAACTGGAAAATCTTTTCACGCCCCGCACCCGGCTGCTTGCCATCACCCACATATCCAATGCCCTGGGCACGGTGAATCCCGTTAAACAGATTGTTTCCCTGGCCCATGCCCGCGGCGTGCCGGTGTTGGTGGACGGAGCGCAGTCGGCGCCGCACCTCCCGGTGAACGTGCGGGACATCGACTGCGACTTTTTTGTTTTCTCCGGCCACAAAATGTGCGGTCCGACCGGCATCGGCGTGCGCGGGGCGCGGGGCGATATCCTCCAGGCCATGGAACCCTGCCAGGGCGGCGGCGACATGATCCGCTCCGTCACACTCGAAAAAGCCACATGGAACGAAACGCCGCATAAA
>JAJZKJ010000357.1 GCA_021804195.1 Acidobacteriota bacterium | reverse complement strand
GCCTATCCGATAAAGCCAGGAGAAATTTGACCCGCATGGCCATGCGCCTTTCTTTCGCTCACAATTCCGCAAACCACGCGGAATTGTTTCGCTGGAAAAGCCGCATACTACGGGTGGTTTCATAAATTCCCAATGAGGATTCCTTCCTGCATCATCATGCGGTTTTGCCCGCTAAAAACCGCACGCTTGCCCGGTTTTCACGCTGAACCGGCATGGATGAAACCACTTGCAACCCCGCCAAACCACATCGCGCCATTTATCAGACAGACTCCGCTATCCAATAGTGGCTTGAGAGATGTTTTTCGCAGCGGCGCCGCGGCCGTTCGCCCTACTCGATTGAATGGCTTTCCAGGTATTGTTATCGATGCAGATGCCTCGCTCCAGCCGCTCTTTACGCACATTCCGTTCGAGTTCCCCGGGCAACAATACCTGGTCTCCGGCTTTGATGGGAGATGACGATTTTATATAGGCAACCATGTCTTCAATCAGCTCGTCATAACGGGAGCGGGGCAGTAAAGCGCTGACATCCAGCACGATGAAGGCGACTCCATTGCCCGGACGATCCATGGGCGATGCATAACCGGCCAGAATGGTGCCCATGACCTCTACCAGCAGACCCAGCGCGTAGCCGCGATAGCCCAGCCGGCCGCCAAAAGGCAGAATCACTCCCTGCGGAGGCCCATAAAAATCGCTTGGCTGGATACTGGGATTGCCCTTGCCATCGAGAATCCAGCCCTCCGGGAGCTTGCGCTTTTCGTTGCGATGTAAACGAATTTTCCCTTCCGCGGTCTGCGAAGTAGAAAAATCGCCAACGATGGGCTCTTCCCGGCCGACCGGGATCCCAAAGGCGATCGGGTTGGTGGATAAGCGGCCCTCCCGGCCGCCCCAAGGAACGACGAAATGACCATGCCGCGGTGAACTGCAAAATCCCAGGGCCAGAAATCCCGCATGCGCCGCTTGTTCCACATAGGCTCCCAATCTGCCCGCATGATTGCAGCGGCGCGTGACCACCGCCGACACGCGCATCCGCCGGGCATCGGCGATGGCGATCTCCATGGCCTTCGTGGCGCCAACCTGGCCAAAATTCCAACCGCAATCCACGGCCGTGACAGCCGCGTTTTTTTCGCCTTCGAGCACCGGCGCGCCGGGAAGGACTCTGCCTTGCTCGATGTCTTCCACGTATTGCGGTATGCGGATTACCCCATGTGAATCGATGCCCCGCAAATTGCTTTCAACCAAATGCTCGGAAACTATCTGCGCATCGGAGATCGGGGTTCCCCACGACGTAAATATCTCGTTGCTCAGGCTCATGAGTTCCGCTGCGGTTACAATCGGCATGATTTCTCTTCCTTAGCATCCTTTTTTGCCATACTGCATAGCTGTACCGACTTCCACTGGCTAGCCGTTCAATTTGGCGATATCCCCGTCCTCCAGCAGCGGAAGCGGACGCAAGCCCAAACCGCCATCCACGCGCAGCACAGCGCCGGTCGTGTAAGGGCTGAGCCGACTGGACAGCAGAAAGGCGGCAGCCTGGCCGCAATCCTCCGTATTGCCAGGCCGGCGCAGCGGGATTTCGCGCAGTAATTTATCCCGCTGATTATCATCCATGGCCACCGTCAACCGGGTCTGAAAAAAACCCGGCATGAGCATATTGACCCGAATGCCAAAGGGCGCCAGCTCGATCGCCAGGGTTTCCATATATACGCGCAGACCGGTTTTCGAGATCCGATATGCGGCTTCGCGATAGGCCGGGACAACCTCCACGGTGGAGCCTACGATCAAAATGCTGCCCGAGCGCCGCGACACCATATGGCGCGCGATTTCGCGGCCGGCCCAAAGACAAGGAGCAAGGTTGGTATTCAGCGTGGCCTCGAATGCCTGCCGGGAAAGGCCTGTGACCGGCTCATGAAAAGCACGCGCGGCATTGTTAACGAATAAATCCAAACCGCCCCAATGTCCCAGCGCCTGCCGCGCCATATCCACGGCGGCCGCTTCCGTGCTCAAGTCCACCGGCAGGAAGCACACCTCCGCCCCCGCGGCCCGTAAGGACCGCAGGTCTTCGGGATGCTCGTCGCAAGCCGCAAGAATCAAACGCACGCCTTCGCCGGCAAGTGCCCGGGCAATCCCCAGGCCAATCCCGCTCGTGCCCCCGGTAATCAAGCAACGCTGGCCTGCAAGATGAGAATCCATTGGGTTTACCGATAAACTATATTAAAGTCAGCCCGCCGGTTTGTCAAGATATTTTTCGCGGATACGGCTGGTGGACTCGCTCGCCGCGCGCTTATTGGCTGGCCGGCTGGGCCAGAAGCTCGGTCAAGTCTTTTTCGCCGATTTCGCCGCGGGCAAAGGCCGCCTTCACGCGCCCATGGCTGAGCAGGACGATCCGGTCGGCTATGGGATAAATATGGGCGAGATTGTGGTCAATGTGTATGATGCCATGCCCTTGGGCACGCAAGCTTTGGATCAAATCCAAAACGTTGCGGGTTTCACGAACCGATAATGCGGCGGTAGGTTCATCCAGCAACAGCAAATGCGCGCCAAAATAAGCTGCCCGGGTGATCGCCAGCGCCTGCCGCTCGCCGCCGGACAACACGGCGGCTGGCGCGTCCGCGGATTTTACCCGCGTCAGCCCAATTTTTTTCAGCTCCTGCAGGCACACATCCCGCATGGCATTGACACGCAAACCGCGCCAGGGACCCCAGCCACGATTCAGTTCCTTGCCCAGAAAAAAATTCCGCCACAAACTCAGTTCGCCGATCAGAGCCAGATCCTGATAGACGGCTTCGATACCCGCGGCACGGGCCAGCCCAGGAGAAAAATCACGTATGGGCTGTCCATTCCAGCGCATCGTGCCCTGGCAGGGGGCATAGTGGCCGGTTATAACTTTCACCAAGGTGGACTTGCCTGCGCCGTTATCACCCACCAAACCGATGATTTCTCCTCGCGCGCAGGCAAAGCGCACATCATGCAGGATTTTGGCATTGCCTGCCTGGACACTGATATTTTCCAGTTCGAGCAGGGCGGCCTTTTCCGAGGACCTTGCGTCGGCCGGGTGAAAATCGCTCACTTTTGCCCTCCTTCGGCCCCCAATGCCCCCCATTCAAAACGGGTATTGAACACCACCGTTAATACAAGCACCACCCCTACGAAGGATGTGTACCAGGAACTGGGCGCGCCGACCAAAACCAATCCGGTTTCGAGCGTTCCCAGGATCAACGCTCCGATGACCGTTCCCGCCACCGATCCGGTAATGCCATACAAGGAAGTCCCGCCCAGCACCGCGGCAACAATGGCCAGCAGATTATAATTCTGACCGTAACCGGAAGACACCACGCCTAATTGGGCGAATTGCGCGCATCCGGCCAGTCCGGCCAGGGCGGAACAAGCAATAAAGTTGATCATTTTAACCCGCGCCACCGGCACACCCATGGCTCGGGCGGCGCTGTTACGG
>JAJZKJ010000356.1 GCA_021804195.1 Acidobacteriota bacterium | reverse complement strand
TTGCGTGTGCATCACGGGCAATGGACTTAAAACCGTTGAAGTGGTGGTCGATCAGCTCGAACCACCGGATTCCATTGAGCCGCGGCTGGAGGCGTTTGACCGGTTCATCGCCCGCCACGCCGCCGGAGAGGCGCCGCCGCTTCCTGTGGCGGTGTCCACCGGGACGTGAAGCCGGGCGCGCCGGGACCAGCACCGCGTTGCCGCCGGCCGGAAGACCAGTTGCGACGCCGAGGGATTTGTCTTCGGAACAGGAGCCGATTTTATGGCCGTAAAAATTCGTATTCCCACACCTCTGCGGCAATTGACCAAGGGGGTTGATCTGGTTGAAGTTTCAGCCGGCAACGTGGAGGGGGCGCTGCAACAGCTTTGCGCGAAATACGCCGGCATGGATAAGAGGTTGTTTAAGCAGCCTGGTGAGCTGAACCGTTTTGTGAACATTTACGTCAACGATGAGGATATTCGATTTCTGGAGAACCTGCGGACTCCGATCCAGGACGGCGACGATGTGAGCATTGTCCCCGCCATCGCGGGAGGTTGAACATGGCTAAGGTGGATAAACGAATCTGGCTTACCTTCGGCAGCAAAGCGATGGTGGAAACCCCCGCACTTTGGCGTATGGCGCGGCAATATCCGGACGTGCTCTTCGATATCCGCCAAGCCAGCGTAACGGCTGAAATCGGCATCATGGCGGTGCATTTTTCGGGTGAACAGAACCAGGTGCAAGCCGCCCTGAAATTTCTCCAACAGCAGGGCGTGACGGTTGAACCGATTGAAAAGAATCTGATGGAGAGTTGACTTACCGCACAGGATGCAACAGGAATCATCCATGGCTCTTTCTGAATCAGCCGAACAACTTGAAAAATCCGATCCCACGCTGGCGCGTTACAACCGGCAAATGCTTTGGGGGCCCATTGGCGTGGAAGGTCAGCGGAAACTCAAGCAATCGCGGGTGCTCCTGGTCGGATGCGGGGCGCTCGGAACCGTTCTGGCCAACACCCTCGGGCGGGCGGGCGTCGGCCATTTGACCATCATCGACCGCGACTTTATCGAGATCAACAATCTGCAGCGCCAGGTTCTTTTTGACCAGCAGGACATCGCCGATCAATTGCCCAAGGCTCTGGCCGCCCAGCGCCAATTGGCGCGGATCAATTCCGATATCCAGGTGGAAGCCGTGGTGACCGATGTCAATCACAACAACATCCTCCAGCACGCCCGGGGGCAGGACCTGCTGCTGGACGGAACCGACAATTTTGAAACGCGTTTTCTGATCAACGACGTGTCGATCCATCTCAACATTCCCTGGATTTACGGCGCCTGCATCAGCGCCATGGGCCTGGCGATGGTGATTCGACCGGGCGTTACGCCCTGCCTGCGCTGCATCTTTGAAACTTCTCCTCCCCCGGGTATGAACCCCACCTGCGATACCGCCGGCGTACTCGGTCCGACGGTGAACATGGTGGCGAGTTGGCAGGCGATGGAGGCAATCAAGCTGCTCACCGGCAATGTCCACGCCCTGAATCGCGGCCTTTTGAGCTTTGATCTCTGGGACAACCGCTACCAGCAGTTGAACGTGGCGCGGGCGCGGGACATCGCGGATTGTCCGGCCTGCAAGCACCATAACTTGGAATACCTCTCCGGAAAATTCAGCTCCAGCACCACGACACTTTGCGGCCGCAACGCCGTGCAAATATCGCAGCCCGGCGGGCATCGTGTTGATTTCGAGCATATTGCCGCCGGTCTGCGCGCCGTGGGCAACCCCACCTTTAACAAGTTCATGCTTAAGTGCCCCATCACGGAAGGCCGGGGCGAAAGACGCCGGGAATACGAACTGACGCTATTTGCCGACGGCCGGGCTATTATTAAAGGCGTCAACGATGCCGCCGTGGCGCGGGCCGTTTACGCCAAGTACGTCGGAAGTTAAAAAAAGGAGTTGTTGATGCTTGCACCACTCATCGCCACCATTGAGCACGCGCGTAACCAAACGCTCAAACTAGTCGCCGATCTTTCGGACGATCAGATCGTGCGCCAACCGGCGCCCAAAACCAACCACCCCGCGTGGGTGCTCGGCCACCTGCTGTTGGTTGATGGCAACTTTCTGGCGCTGCTCGGCGGCCGGCCTCCGCAGTTGGAGCCGAACTGGAAAGAGATTTACGGCGCCGAAAGCACGCCCGTGGCCGACAAGGCGAAATATAAATCGAAACAGTTTTATCTCGACCGGATGGCCGGTGTGCATGGGCAGATCCTCGCCCGGCTCCAATCCCTGCCGCCGGCGGATCTGGCCAAGCCGCATCCCGACCCGGCCCGGCGCGAACGGTTTCCCACCGTCGGCCATGCGGTGCTGTTGTATGGAACCTGGCACGAGGCGTATCACGCCGGCCAGCTTTCCGCCTGGCGGCGCGTGCAGGGTCTGCCGGCGGTTTAACGGCCCGCCAGTGGTAGTGCCGAGGCCCGGTGATCCCTTGGCTCTTTTGGAGGATGGTTCATGAACACACTGGTCGCCGCCGTCACGCACCGTGCGTATCACTCCGGTCAGTTGGCGACCTGGCGGAAAGCCGCGGGGCTTCCGCACGCGGGAATGTAAGCGGTTGCGGGAAAACCGGCGTCCCTTTCGTCCGGCACGTATTTATTTTAGCCGCGGGCGTTTCGCGCGGCGCAATGCTGATTTTGGCCGCGGAGTTTACTCCGCGCGCGTTGTCCGCGCGAGGTTTTTCATGAGTTCCAGCCCATCAATCGTTTATCTTGATAACGCCGCCACAAGCTGGCCCAAACCCGCCGTGGTGGCCCAGGCGATGAGCCGATTTCTGGCCGCCGACGCCGCCAATCCCGGCCGCGCCGGCCACCGCATGGCCGTCGCCGCCGAGCGCATGCTCGATCGTGTCCGCAAACAGCTTACTGAATTTATTGGTGGAACCGATCCGCATCGGCTTATTTTCACCATGAACTGCACCGACGCCCTGAACATCGCTTTCAAGGGGCTGCTTCGCGCCGGGGATCATGTCATTACCACCAGGCTCGAGCACAACAGCGTGAGCCGGCCGCTCCAGGCCATGGCGGACGCCGGGTTCATCACGCTTACCCGCGTCGGTTTTTCCGCCGCCGCGGGCGTCATTGATCCGGATGATATTCGCCGGGCCATTACGCCCCAAACCCGGCTCATCGCTTTAACGCACGCCAGCAATGTGTTGGGAACCATTCAGCCGGCGGCGGCGACGGGCCGAATTGCCCGCGAGCATGGCGTGAAATTTCTGCTTGACGCCGCCCAAACCATTGGTATTGCGCCGATTCACGTGCTCAACGACGCGATCGACCTGGTCGCTTTTCCCGGTCACAAGTCGCTGCTGGGACCGACCGGCACGGGCGGCTTGTACCTGCATACGACGGTGGAACTTAAGGAACTGACCGCTTTCCGCGAGGGCGGAACCGGCGGTGATTCTTCCAGCCCCCTCCAGCCGCG
>JAJZKJ010000355.1 GCA_021804195.1 Acidobacteriota bacterium | reverse complement strand
CCTCCGCAGACCCTTTCTCCCCGCCCGGCCGCAAGCCGGGCGGGGATTTTTTTGCGGCACAGTTGCTTCATCTCCATTCGCACATTTACAAGCTGGCGAATTAGCTTTTTCTTGACAGCCCGGCAGGGCCATGCCATATTCACTCCCATAGACTGTCTATGGATGAAGGACAACGGAGCATGAAACGATCGGAAATTCCCTATGGAACGCTCGACATGATGGTTTTGAAAACCCTGGCCGCGGGGCCGAAGCACGGCTATGGCATCGCGCAAAGGATTCATCAGGTCTCGGATTCGGTTTTGCAGGTGGAAGAGGGCTCGCTCTATCCCGCGCTGCAAAGACTGCTGGTGAAGGGATGGGTCAGGGCAGAGTGGGGACCTTCGGAAAATAACCGCCGCGCGCGTTTTTACCAACTGACGGCGGCAGGACAGAAGCAACTGGAAATTGAAGAGATGGAGTTTGAAAAAGCAATTGCGGCGATCCGCCAGGTCATGCAATCGGCGTAGGCGGAAAGGAAATTTGCATGGGACAGCGATTCGGAGATTGGCTGCGCGGACTGGGGTTCCGGCTGCGGCAGGGAAAATATCAGCGCGAGCTGCGGGACGAAATGCGGGAGCATGTGCGGCTGAAGGCGCAGGAATTAACCGCCGGAGGCATGGCTGAGCCCGAGGCAATGAGCGCCGCGCAAAAGGCCTTCGGCAATGAATTAAAACTGCGGGAAGAAAGCCAGGACGCCTGGCATTGGAATTGGCTGGCAGCGCTCATCCAGGATTTGCGCTATGGCCTGCGGCAGATTCGGCGCAACCCTGGCTATGCGGCCATTGTGACCGCCACGCTGGCCATCGGCATCGGCGCCAATACGGCGATTTTCAGCCTGATGAACGCGGTTGCTTATCAGCACCTGCCCGTGCCACGGCCACAACAATTGGTCTATTTCAACTGGTCGGCTAGGCACAGCATTCGCACCCATAGCACTTACTTTTACGACGAATGCCAAAGCAGCGCGAATGGAACATCCGGCTGCTCATTTACATTTCCGTTGTACAGGCAGATTTTGCATGACACGAAAGACTTTCAGAGCGCATTTGCTTACAGCGGAATTTATCCACTGCACATATTGAATGGCCAAAATCTGACTTCGGAACAAGGCCGGTTTTGCACCAGCCAGTTCTTTGCCGGATTACAAGTGCGCCCGTATCTAGGCCGGTTTTTTGATTCAGCGGATGACCGCGCCGGCGCCACGCCGGTGGCGGTGCTTGCTTACGGCTACTGGCGCGCCGCGTTTCATGGCGACAAAAAAATCCTGGGACATGCCATACGCATTGGATCCGTGCCCGCCATTGTGATCGGAATTGCCCCGCCGGGGTTTCACGGCCTGGTGATTGGGGAACGGGAAGAATTATGGATGCCCACGGCCAATGCCGGGCGAATTCTGAATGTTTCACAACAACACCGGGCCTGGATGCGGACCAATGGATCCGCCTGGCTGGAGCTGGCGGCGCGGCTGCGTCCGGGCATATCTCTAGCACAGGCCCGGATGGCGGCGGACGCCGCACTGCGGTTTCAGATGAGGCATAGCGCCCATCCCATCTTTCATCCTCGGGATCAGCCGAAAATTACGCTCGCAACCATGGCGGGCGGCCTGCCCCTGGTGAGCAAGATTTTGCTGCCCTTATTTGATTTGCTGATGGCAAGCGCGGGACTGGTGCTGCTGATCATATGCGTCAACCTTTCCGGCCTGGGACTGACGCGGGCACAGCAACGGCAGCGGGAAATGGCCATCCGGCTGTCCGTGGGGGCGAGCCGGCGGAGGGTCTTGCGCCAGTTGTTCACCGAGAGCCTGCTGTTAGCGCTACTGGGCGCGGGATTGGGCATTGCATTTGCGTATGCCAGCAGCGGGCTTTTAATCCGATTTTTATCCCGCAATTGGGGATATCATCTAGCGTTGAATTTTTCGCTCAACCTTCCGGTTTTATTGTTTACCCTGGCCATCGCCATATTTGCGGCACTGGCATCGGGATTGATACCCGCACTGCACGCGACGCGGGTGGAGCTCTATGCGCGACTGAAGCAGATGCGGGAAGACGCGCCGGGCAAGCATAAAGCCCGCACCGGCAATGTGCTGGCCGTGATTCAGACGGCGCTGGCGCTGGTCATCATGGGTGGGGCGGGATTGCTGCTGCGCACTCTCTATAAACTGGAAACGCGCCCGGTGGGTTTTTCCGAACACCGCCTAATCACCATTACCGCCAGTTTTCCCCATGCCACCGCCAGCGCCGCGCCCGGCTGGCAGCGGATGGAAAATCTGCGGCAGCGCATCGAGCATTTTTCCGGCGTGAAGTCCGCCAGCATTGCCGACATGCCGCTGCTCAATGAAGAATCTTCCACGCAGGACGTACATTTGCACCCGGGCAAGCCTGCCATTGGCTGGGCCTATGCCTTATGGGTCGGACCACGATACTTTTCCACCATGGGCATTCCTATACTTTCAGGGCGAAAATTCGCACCTGCGGATTTCGGGCCGATGAGCCCGCAACCGAAGTCCCCGGCCATCATCGTGAACCATGCTTTCGCCCGTCAATATTTCCCTGGCAAAAATGCATTAGGCAGGCTGGTATGGGTTGGACGCAAAAAATCATTCCAGATCGCCGGCGTGGCTGGGAATACGCTTTTTCAGAGCCTGCGCGGCAAAATCAAACCTATAGTTTATTACCCCACATACTTGAGCAATGGCGTGATGCTGGTGCGAACTGCAATGGCTTCCGCCGGATTGATGCCGTCATTATGGCGAAGCATGCATAAATTTGACCCTGACGTGCCGTTTGGCCAACCGCAATCGCAGATTCAAATCATTGAGAAAAGCCTGTTTCAACAGCGTCTCATGGGCATTCTACTCAGCTTGTTTGCGGGCATTGTGATGGCGCTGGCCTGTTTGGGACTCTATGGCTTGTTGGCGTTTGAAACCCTGCAACAGCGGCGCGAGATCGGAATTCGCATGGCACTGGGAGCGCAGGCGGCACAAGTGAGGCGCGGAGTGCTGGCGCGGGGGTTGAAGCTCAGCGGGTTGGGCGTGGCCGCGGGTCTGATATTGGCACTGGGAGTGAACCGATTTTTGAGTTCACAACTCTATGGCATTAGTCCCATGGATTTTTGGGCACTATTCTCGGCCAGTTTGCTGTTACTCGGCGTGGCGGCACTGGCGTGCTGGCTGCCGGCACGGCGCAGCACGCACATTGATCCCTGGCAGACGCTGCGCTATGAATGAGTGGCCGATGGACCGGGCTCAGATTCTCGCGGCCAGATGATCGCCCACGCGCAGGGCGTTGGCGATGATGGTCAAGGCCGGGTTCACGGCGGCGATGGAGACGAAACACGCGCCATCCACGACATAGAGATTATCGAGTTCGTGGGCCTTGCAGTTGGAATCAAGCACCGAGGTTTGCGGATCCCGGCCCATGC
>JAJZKJ010000354.1 GCA_021804195.1 Acidobacteriota bacterium | reverse complement strand
TTCCGATCTATGATAACGGAGACTTGCGTAGCGGTCAAAAATGAAAACGGATGGAAAAATATCGATAACGCATGATACGGAGGCGGACGCATTCGTTTTCGCGGCGATGGCGGTGCGGCCGGATGCGGCGACAATCTCGTTAATCTGCGCCGCGTCCGCCGTCACGCCGGCGACAACCTGATTCTCAAGCTGGCGGTTCTGGATGATGCCCGCCTGGTTATCCTGGCTCCATGTGGTTTGCAAAGCGGCCATCTGGCCGGCGTCAGGATTTTGTGTCCCGTCACCAAAGGTAAGCGGCTCATGGGCCGCCATCTGGCCGGCCGGATCGGATGAGGTAAAGCGTCCGCCGTTTTGGAGCACCAGCGTGACGCCTTGCATGGATTGGGCCATGCCGGGCCAGGCATTGGTTCCCAGACCGGCGAGCATACGCTCCTGATTCTGTAATTGGTTTTCCATGCGGGCTATTTCTTGCAAACCCGTTGAAGCCTCGAAAATGTGCTCAACGAAGTTGCTTGGATCGAAGACCACGCCGCCGAAAAAGCAGGCCATGGCCGGTGCCGCCGTCAGCAGACCGGCGGTCACTGCCGCGGCCAGCGCCGCCTTACGCCATTTGGATCGCGGCGGGTTCGTGTTGTTCTGTTTGTTTTTGCTCATGGTTGTTCCTTTCACAATTGGTTTTGCACTCGTTGATGGCCACGTCTTCCGGCACGACGCGACGGTCGCCATCGGCCAGCCCCAGTTCTTCCAGCCAGGCCTTGCCAAAATCCTTGGGGCCATGGCGGGCCAGAACACGTGTGATGCGTGCCTGGTCTTCCGGCGAACCGGCGGCGCAGAATGCCATGGCGATTTTTCCCAAATCCAGTTGGAAAAGCCGGGCGCCCTGCCGGCACTGAAGGTAATAGTCCCGTTTGGGCATGGCGCTCTGGAGTATCTGCAATTGCCGGGTATTCAGGCCAAAGGACTGGTAGACCTTCTTAGCGCTTTCCTCCAACGCCGCCGCGTTGGGCAGGAAAATCCGAGTCAGGCAGCTATCGATAATCGCCGGGGCAATGACGCTCTCGGCGATGTCCGCCAGCGACTGGGTGGCAAAGATCACCGCGACGTTCTTTTTCCGCAGCACCTTGAGCCATTCGCGTATGCGCGCCGCAAAGGCCGAATCGGTGAGGTACATCCAGGCTTCATCCAGAATCAGCAGTGACGGAAAACCCTGGCTGAAGCGCCCTTCGAGTTTATGGAACAGGTATGTGAGCACCGGCAAAAGCACCCGCGGCGAATGCATCAGGTGTTCGGTTTCAAAGACCTGCCAATAACCTTCCGAGAGAGTTTCGTGATCGGCGTCCAGAAGGTGGCCATACGGGCCGGAGAGCGTAAAGCTTTCCAATACCTGCCGCACACCGGCGTCCTGCACCAGGTTCCGCAACGTTGTCATCGTGCGTTGATTCGCCGGCAGGGATTTGAGATTGTTCAGAGCGGACCAGAGTTCCTGCTTGAGCGCGGGTGTGGCCGGCAAGCCTTCACGCCCCAATAAATCCAGGAGCCAATCCTGCGCCCAGGAAACCTCGGCATCGTTGTCGATGTGGCCCAACGGCTGAAAGCAAATGGCCTGTTCTGCCGTTGCCGCCGCATCCGTGTCAGTTTGGTGTTCCGGCAAGCCATTGCTATGTGAATCAACAGAGTGGCTGTCGCTGACATTCTGAGAGCCTATTGGGTAAAACGTACCACCCATGGCGTAGGTCATGGCACGCGAGCTTGCGCCTTTGTCAAAGATAAACACCCGGGCGTTCGGGTAACGCAAAAACTGGCAGGCCATCAAATTCAGCAGCGTCGATTTGCCGGCGCCCGTCGGCCCGACAATGAGCGTATGGCCCACATCGCCCTGGTAGATCGACAGCCGGAACGGCGTGGAACCTTTGGTGCGGGTCTGCAACAGCGGCGGGCCATTGAGGTGCTTACACCAGCTTGGCCCGGACCAGACGCTGCTGGCCGGCATCAGGTCACAGACATTCAGCGACGAAATCAGCGGCCGTCGCACATCGGCATAGCCGTGGCCGGGCAGACTGCCCAGCCATGCCTGCACGGCGTTGAAACTTTCGATCTGCGAGACGATTCCCTGGCTGTCCACCACCTGCTGCACGGCCCGGGCTTTATCGACGGCGGCGGATTCACTTTCATCCCAGACGGTTACCGTCAGAGTAAAGTGGCCGATGGATACGTAATCGCCGCCGAGTTCCTGCAAGGCCGCATCGACATCCGACGCTTTATTGAGAGAATCCGAATCCTCCAGGCGGCTTTCCTGCTTCATAGCCGCTTCTTTCAGCAGTGTCACCATCCCCTTGCGTTTGGAAAACCACTGCCGGCGGAGTTTGCCCAGGTGGCTGGTCGCCTGCACCTTGTCCATGGGCAGATACCGCGCCACCCAGCGGTACGCCAAGGGCAATTCATTCAGGCCATCCAGCAGGCACGGGAGTGTCTGGCCGATGTAGGTGCGTACGGAAACGGTCTTGATGAAGTGCCGGCCGAGTTTCGGACTTAAACCGCCGGTTAAAGGTGCGTCGGTGAGCATTTCATCGAGGTAGAATGGCTGTGCCGGCGTTTTGATCTTCAATTGCCGATCGGACACGCAGTCGTGCAGGTAGCTCAGCGTTCCGTTGTCATCGAGCGGCGTGACCTCCGGCATGAAACTGGCCAGCAGATTGACCATCTGGGTGATCTGGCCCAGGTAAGTCTCATACGATGCACGATACGAAACCCCGCCTTTGTCGGCTGGCCGTTCGATCAAAGCACTGGTCAGAGATTTGACCTGTTCTTCCGGCGGCAGGTAGGTCAGCGTCAGGTAGTACGTGGATTCAAAGTGATTGCCCTGGCGTGTAAACGCCTCCCGGCGTTCCCGGTCAACAGCCGTGGCAATAGAATTGGGAAAGGAGCTTGCCCAATTTCTCATGTACGATTGGGCCTCCCTGCGCGCCGCTTCGACATGGACGCACCAGCCCGAACCCAGGCGCTTGAGCACATTGTTCAGTCGGGCTCTGATCGCCATGAGTTCGTGGGCCACGGCACTGTCCGTGTCCGGTCCGCGGAAGCGGATCGTACGCGCAAAGCTCCCATCCTTGTTCAGTACTATCCCCGGCCCGATCAAGGCGGCCCAGGGCAGGTAGTCGCTTAAGAAGCGGGAGTGCTTTTGATATTCGCTTAAATTCCACATATCGGGCTTCATCCTTTTGGCCGGGAGATAGTCAGCTTTCCAGCCACGTCGGCTGTTTGATATGCGACCGGAAAATCTCAAACCAGTCCGGGTCGTGCCGAGTCAGAACTAAAGCTGAGCCATGGAGCGCAATTCCCAGCGGAAACCCCAGCCACCAGACGTGCAGGCCCATGCCCAGCACCAGGGCCGTGGTGCCGTTGAGAATCCCAAAGGCTCTGGGCACACCGCCCAGCAAGACCGGCTGCGTCAGGGATAAATGCAGCGGCACTTCAAAG
>JAJZKJ010000353.1 GCA_021804195.1 Acidobacteriota bacterium | reverse complement strand
ACAAGCACCGCTACGGCGCCGGCCAGCATAACCGCCCATGCGTTCGGCGATATCGCCACGATAAAAAGGTCGTTCATGGTCCATCCCTCATGATGGCGACAAGCCACGAACCATCACCCCCCCATTACTGAATATTATAACTTCCAGCCGGTAACCGCGCGGGAAAAAATCACCCTGTCATTATGACAAATCATCAGCAACGGTCCGACGGAGAAAACGAATGCCGAAATGGTTAAAAAAAAGCCACCGCTTTTTCTGGAAAGTGACCGTACCACCGTCTGTCCAGCGCCGCCGACCTATGGGCGCCTTTCAGCCACGGCAATAACAGGCCACTTGGCGGTCGCCATCGGATCAGCCCTGCGGGCTGCGTACCAGACGCGTCGGAAAAGACGATCCTTTATCCTTGCGACCTGCGGTGGCTTCAAACATCAGTATAGCCTCTGGCCACGGCAAAGCAAGAAAAATATTCGTTTGGTTTCGCCGCGATTGGACCGTAGAATTATCGTCCGTTGCGGGGCGAAACAGGTTCGTTGAGTTTCGGAGCATTCATGCGGCGCGTGGTAATTACCGGTTCAGGAGCGATTTCCCCTCATGGTTTGAATGCCGCCGACTTATGGAAGGGGCTGTTGGCGGGACGATCCAGCACGGCGCTGTTGACGCAGTTTGATTCCAGTGCGTTTCCCAGCCGCGTCGCCGGCGGTGTGGGTCCCTTCAAAACCACCGATTATATTCCAAAAAGTTACCGCAAAGCCGCGAAGATCATGGCCCGCGACATCGAGCTGGCCGTGGTGGCCGCCGATGGAGCGGTCCGAGACGCCCGACTGGCCACCCGCGGCATCGTGGAATCCTCCGGCGGCGGGAAACCGGATGGCGCCTGGTTCGCGGTGGAATCCCGGCGCATCGGCTGCAACATCGGCGCCGGCCTGATTTCCGCCGATCTCAACGAGTTGACCGCCGCCATGGCCCAGGCCAGGCAGCCGGACGGAACGCTCAGCCTCGCCCGCTGGGGCCGCTCCGATGACCCGTCCAAGCCCGGCGGTATGGATCAACTCACCCCCCTCTGGTTGCTCAAGTATCTGCCGAACATGCTGGCCTGCCACGTGAGTATTATTCACGACACGCAAGGGCCGTCGAACACCATCACCTGCGGCCAGGCGTCCGCCGGCTTGGCGCTGGCCGAGGCCTGCCGCACCATTCAACGTGGTTATGAGGATATTGCTCTGGTTGGCGGTTGTGAATCCATGATCCACGCCATGGGCCTGATGCGCTGGACGCTTCTGGGACGGCTCAACACCACCTCCAATCAGCAACCGGAAAAGGCCGTTCGACCGCTGGATCAAACGGCCGCCGGAACCGTAATAGCCGAGGGCGGCGCGGTGCTGGTCATCGAAGAACTCAACCATGCCCGCGCCCGCAGCGCGACTATTTATTGCGAAATCGCCGGTTTGGGCGGGTCTTCCAGCGCCAGCGGCGTATCCCGTCCCGACGCGTCCGGCGAAGCGCTGGCCGTGGCGATGAGCAAGGCCCTCCGGGACGCACAAATCGGCCCGGAAGCGGTCCAGATGGTGATTCCACCCGGTTATGCAATACCCGAATTTGACCGGGCGGATGTTTGCGCGATTCATCGCGTCTTCGGCCAGAAGCCCGGCGCGGCGGTTGTGCCGATGCGCGGCGGCATCGGCGATTGCGGCGCCGGCGCCCAGGCGATCGACCTGGTTGCCGCCGCCATGGCGATACGCGAGCAAACCATTCCACCGGTAGTTAACTGCGATCAACCGCCGGAACATCTGGATGTGCCCCGGACGGCGCGGCGCCAGGTGGAGATCCGCAACATTCTAATCGCCGCCAGTTCGCTGGCGGGTCAGAATTCCGTGGTTATCCTGAGAAAGCTCGATTAGGGTTAGATGGCGTATCCGGTGTCGCGTCCTTAACTGGAAAAATTATGGAACATTCAAGACGGCGTGTGGTCATTACCGGCATGGGGTGGATTACCCCCCTTGGCCAGGACCTGGAAGATGTCTGGAAAAAGCTTCTCGCCGGCGAAAGCGGTATCGCCCCGACCACGCTTTTCGACGCCCGTTCCTTTCCCACCACTTTTGCCGCCGAGGTGAAAAATTACGCTCTGCCGGAAAATTTGGCCGGGTCCGCCAAGCATCAACAGATCGGCCGCGCCACCGGTTTCGCGCTGGCCGCGGCCCGACAGGCCTGGCGGCAGGCGGGGTTGCCCCTGCCGGGCGCGCCGGAATACGCCCAGCTCGATCCCTACAGCATCGGCATGTATATGGGCAGCGGAGAAGGTTCGCTGAATTTTGACACCTACACGCGCACCGCCCTGGCGGCATGGGAAGACCAAACCCACAGCGTGAATATGCGGATATGGGGGGAGAGGGCGCTCAAGTCCTTTCATCCACTGGGCGAAATCGAGCAGGAACCCTGCATGCCGCTGACCCATTTGAGCCTGGAATTCAACGCCCGCGGCCCGGCCCTGAACTGCCTGACCGCCTGCGCCGCATCCACCCAGGCGCTGGGCGAGGCCATGGAGATCATCCGCCACGGCGACGCGCAAGTGATGATTTCCGGCGGCGCCCACTCTATGATCCATCCCTTTGGCGTGACAGGTTTTAACCGCCTTACCGCGCTGTCCACCTTTAACGAAAATCCGCGCCGCGCCTGTCGCCCGTTTGACGCTACCCGCGGCGGTTTCGTACTTGGCGAGGGCGCGGGCATCCTGATACTGGAAAGCCTCGAACACGCTGCGAACCGCCAAGCGACGATTCTGGCGGAAATTGTCGGCTACGGCAGTTCCGCCGACGCCTACCGCGTGACCGATCAGCATCCGGAAGGGCGCGGGGCCATCGAGCAGGCCCTGCATGATGCCGGTATGACCCCGGCCGACATTGATTACATCAACGCCCACGGGACCGGCACCCGGGAGAACGATTCCACCGAAACCCTGGCCATCAAGCGCGTGTTTGGCGATCGCGCCCGGAAGACGCCGATCAGTTCCATCAAAAGCATGATGGGGCATCTGATCGCCGCCGCCGGCGCCGTGGAGGCGATCACCTGCGTGCTGGCCATTCGCGACCAGGTTCTCCCACCGACCGCCAACTACACCGTGCCCGATCCGGAATGCGACCTGGACTATGTGCCCAATACGGCCCGCCCGGCGAAAGTTGATGTGGCCATGTCCAACAGCTTCGGCTTCGGTGGGCAGAACGATACGCTCATCATCAAGCGATTTACGCCGTAATGGGAATAGTGTGGTGCGAACAAAACCCGTCCACCAACCGTATAAAACCGGCGAGACAATAATATTTTGAGCCTTATTAGGCTCTAGTGCCGATAAAATCATGTAATATTGACCGGGTTGTCTTACAATAGGCATCCGGTCTATTTTGCTGGATTAGACATGACACAAGACCCTTTTTCCACCAAGTCAGATCGTCTCGATACCGCTCTGGCCCCCCCCAACGTCCGCCGCCGAG
>JAJZKJ010000352.1 GCA_021804195.1 Acidobacteriota bacterium | reverse complement strand
GTCAATCCGATGAATCCCGCTTATCGTCGCGCCATCGGGATCCTCGTCGGCGTTCTGCGCCGCGGCGGCTCATCGGCGGCGGGCGCCCTGCATACCGCCCAGGCGGTGCTTTATGGCCTGGTGAAGAACCAGGCGGACATGTTGGGTTATATCCATGCTTATCACCTTCTGGCCGCGGCTTTCCTGTTGGTGATTCCCATCGCCATGCTGTTGCGGACGCCGCGGTTCCAGACGGCGCCGGCGGGGATAGAATGAAAAAAAACCCTGGACGGGGCGGTTCGTCCCGTATTCTTTTAGGAGCTCAACCATGTGGATCAGAGAAAGTTTGCCGGGGCGCCGCCGCATGCGTTGGATGCCGCAAGTCCGCGCCTCCATGCTCCCTGGCCGGCCGGGATTCCCACGCCGCATTTATGGAGGAATCCGCGGTTTATGGTTGGCCGCCGCCCTGGTACTGCCGGGCCTGGTCGCCGGCTGCGTGAACCAGCAAAAGGAAGTGGCGCACTACGAGAAGATTTTGCATGCGCATCCGGCGACAACCGCCGCGGCGCTGCGCGTTCCGCGCGAATGTACGCTCGCTGAGGCGATGCGCCTGGCCAACGACAACAATGAACAACTCGCCATTTCCGGCGAGGACTACCTCCAGGCCCTGATCGCCAGGAATCGCGCGTTTGCCTCGTTCCTGCCCACCATCGGCCTTGACGTGCAGGATTTTCAGCAACAGGAATTCAATACGGCGGGGTTTCCGCCGGATTTCACCCAATTCTTTCAAACACACTATTTCAATCTGCCGCTGCAAACCCAGCTCAATGTCAACGCGTGGCGCGACGCCGCGGCGATTCAGGCGGCCGGTACAACCGTGCGGCAGCGCCGCGCGCTGCTGCGGGACATGCAGTCCAATCTGCTGCTGGAAGTGGCCCAGACCTATTACGGGGTGCTCAGCGAGGCGCGTTCGGTGAAAGTTCTTCGCGCCACGCTGGGCGTGCAAAAAGCCAATGTGGCCAGCATGAAGCGCAAGCAAAAAGCGGGCATCGTCGTTCGCTTGAGCGTGCTGCAATCCGAAGCGGACGAATCCGCAACGCGGGTCCTGCTCACCCAAGCCCGCAACAGCGTTCAAAAGGGCCGCGCGGTGCTGGCGTTTCTGATCGGTGCGCCGAATCTCAACGGCGCCCGCCTGGTGAATCGGTTTGATCCGCCGGCTCATGTTCCCGCACTCCGGCAACTGGACCAAATCTCCCTGCGCCAGCGCCAGGATTTGCGCGCCGCCGATGACGCCGTGGCGACCAGCCGGCACGAAGTGTCCGCGGCGGTGGCGGAATATTTTCCCTCGGTCTCCATCGATCTAAATACTTTTCTTTCCAAGCAAAGCTTTCCCGGCGATAGCTGGTGGAACAGCTTGTTCAGCGTGAATCTGCCTATTTTTGAAGGAGGGGTGATTTACGACGATATTCGCACGGCTTACTCCCGGCTGCGCCAGGCCATGCTGGCGCGCCAACGCCTGGCACAGCGGATTCTGGAGCAGGTCCGCATCGCCCGGGACAACTGGATCAGCAGCGTGAAACTGGTGCGTAATCTGCTTACAGAGATGCGCGCCGCCCGGGCCTCCTTCCACCAGGCTCGTCATTCGTTTCAAGCGGGTCTGGCCACCAACCTCGATGTAATTACCGCCCAGGATCGCGCCTTGGCGGCACAATTGGCCTATGAAAAGGCTCACTACAACGAACGCGTCGATATGCTGGCGCTGCTGCGCATGACCGGTCGGCTGACTTATCCGGCGATCGCCCAACTGGCGGCGGCCGGCGGGACGCACGTGGTCGCCGACAAATAGACCTGTTCTCGTAAAGTTTTATCCACATTACCGCCGATAACCTATGAAGACTCACGGTATAAGCACAGTGCTTCGACTCTGTTGCCGGCTCCGGACGCTCGGGGAATATACGTGTTTGTCCACGGCGCCTGTTCGGGCGCCGCGGAGTCCCGACGGCTATCGGGATTCCATTTTGCTACGGCGAATTCCGCCGTTGGTCAGCGGGATAAAGTCATGTCGCACCCTTTGCGATCACCTGCGGGCAAGCCGTGCGCCGATTCAGAAGGCGGCGCGCGGCCCGCTCCCATTGCCATCGGACGAATCCCTTTGCCCGCGGCGCCACGTGGCCGCACAGACGCTCGCCCGCCAATCCCGACCGGCGTCGAAATTCGATTGGCCTCCGCCGAATGGCCGGCGGCCTATGCCGTGGCGCCGGGCCAGGTGGTGGTGGAGATCGGCTGCGGTTCCGGCCGGCGCACCATCGCGACCGCGCGGCGAGTCGGTCCCCTCGGCAAAGTGCTCGGAATTGACAGTTCGCCCGCGGCCGTCGCCGCGGCCCGGAAAAACGCGCGCACCGCCGGATTGAGAAATATTGAACTATATCTATGCCGCCTGGACAGCATTCCGCTGCCTTCGGCCAGCGCCCACTGGGTGATCGGCGGGGGAATATCCTCTCTGGCCGGCAATCGCCTCGTCGTGTTTCGCGAAATCTTTCGCGCTCTGGCGCCCGGCGGTCGCGCCGTGATTCATGATATAGCCGTCCGCCGGCTGCTTCCTCCGGAAATCGCCAACAGCGTGTTGGACCATACGTACGGTTTAGATGGCGTAGTAGAGGTATCAAGCTATATGAAGCTGTTGGCGAATCTCGGCCTGGACGAACTGACGCTCTGCGAATATGCCCCCGCCGCGAACCTGCGGGACTTGTGCGACGGGCAACTGTCCTTCCAAAATGAAAACGACTTTCCGGCCGCCGGTGCGCCCGCCCGGCCAATCCGATCCGCAATCCGCGGCGTTTCCCCATCCCGGCACGACGATCCGTGGCGCTGGCTGGGCGAATATCTTACCGGCGTACGGATTGAGGCCCGCAAACCAGCCTGACTTGGGCCGGATGGGAGCGTCCCGCCGGTCACGGCTTGCGAGCCTCTCCTCGCCGGGCGTGGCGGCGACAATTCAAGATTACCGGAAGACTGTTTTATGTCATACCAAAGTTGTAATATCACTGGTTTATGGTTCACTCGCCTTAAGTCCGAAAATTGCCGATAATACTGCGCTGGGCCAACCGGAGGCTGCCGCGTGGACGTCCCAACTTCCAGTTCTTCGCCCGGACCGGCCGCGTTGGCCGCCGGCGCGGCTGCGATCCCGCGCCGGCCGCGTGGATTGTTGCTTCAAAATAGGCCGGATCTCTACTATATCCAGATGCGTGACGAACTCCATGGAGCCTTATTGACGCGCTATCGCTCCGGAGAGTACCACTCCCATGGTGCATGTGTGTTTGTCGCGGCGGGTGAATTCCGCCGTTGAATGAATCCATGACCGCCATCGCCCGGAAGTCCCGGTACAACCAATAGAAAGTGGATACCGGTATCGCTATTTCAGGAAAATTCATCCGATGACGCAGGCGGAACCGGTTAGCACATCCGAAGAAATTTCGCTGGCGCAGCGTACGTCGCGCGGTAATGTGGATAAA
>JAJZKJ010000351.1 GCA_021804195.1 Acidobacteriota bacterium | reverse complement strand
CTGGTGGGCCAGGAAATCCGCGCCCGCATCGCCCGCTTTGACGCGGCGCGGGAAAACATCGTGCTCGACCGCCGGGTGGTGCTCGAAGAGGAGCGCGCGGCGCAGGAAGCCGATGCCCTCCAGCGGCTGCACGAAGGCGACGCCGTCGAGGCGACCGTGAAGTCGTTGACCACCTACGGAGCCTTTGTGGATCTGGGCGGCATCGAAGCCCTGCTGCATGTGGGCGACATGAGCTGGCAGCGCATTGAGAACCCGGGAACTCTGTTTGCGATCGGCGACCGCGCGCAGGTCAAAATTTTAAAGATCGAGGCTCAGAAGCGCCGCATCTCGGTCGGCATCAAGCAGCTTACGCCCGACCCCTGGCTCAGCGCGGCCGATAAATACGCGGCCGGCCAGAGAGTTCGCGGCACGGTCAAGCGCCTGGCTGAATTCGGCGCCTTCGTCGAAATCGAGCCGGGGATTGAGGGACTGATCCACGTCAGCGAAATGAGCTGGTCGCGCCGCGCCGCCAAACCCAAGGTCCTGACCCCGGTGGGCAGCCTGGTCGAGGCCGTGGTGCTCGAAGTCAATGTCAAAGACCGCAAAATCGCCCTCGGGCTGAAGCAGGCGCTCGGCGATCCCTGGGATGAGGCGGCGAAAAAATTCGCGCCCCAGACCATTGTCGAGGGCCGCGTCCGCAACCTGCAGCCGTTTGGCGCCTTTGTCGAGCTGGCCGAGGGCGTGGACGGGATGATCCACATCGGCGATATCAGCGATCAGCGCCTGCAGCACCCCAGTGAGGCGCTGAAGGTCGGCGAAACCGTGCGCGTGCAGGTGCTTGAACTCGATCTGCCCAAGCGCCGCCTCCGTCTTGGCCTGAAGCAGCTCGCGCCCAAACCGATTGACCTCTGGATCGCCGCCCATCAGCCTGGCGAGGTGGTCAGCGGCCGCGTGGTCAAGGCTTATCCCGCCCGCGTGCAGCTCGATGAAGGCGTCGAGGCCGCCTGCCCGGCCGCCGGACCGCCGGTGCGCAAAATCGAGGAAGGCACGCTCGCCGCCAAGCTGGCCGCCGTCTGGCAAAAACCCCAGGCCGCCGAAGCCGCTCCCGAGCCGCCCCGGGTTACGCTCAAAGCCGGCGAGATGCGCAATTTCCGCCTTCTCCTGCTCGACGCGGAAAATAAAAAAATCGAAGTCGAACCGGCGTAAACCAGCGGCGCAGCCATGCGGCTTTGCCAAAGAACGGCCGTGCCGCTTGCATCAGGCCTTTTTCCCCACAGCTTCACGGCTCCGCTTCTCTGGCCGGTTTTTTTCCCAGATCCGCCGCAGCCCGTCCAGCGTTAAATCGGGCGCGACCTCCTGTATATGCTGCGAGTCGCGCGCCAGCAACTCGCTCAGCCCGCCGGTGGCGACAATCCGGACCTTGGCGCCCATTTCTTTTTTCAGCCGGCCCAATATCCCATCCACCAGGCCCAGATAGCCGTAATAGAGCCCGGACTGAATGCTGCCCACCGTGGTCGAGCCCACCAGCTTTTCCGGGGCCTTGATTTCCACCCGCGGCAGGCGCGCCGTGCGCGCAAACAGTGCCTCCGAGGCTATGCCCAGTCCGGGCGTGATGATGCCGCCCAGGTATTCGCGTTTTTCCGAGATCACGTCAAACGTGGTGGCCGTTCCGAAATCCACCACCACCACCGGCGCCCCATAGCGCTCGATCGCCGCCACCGCATTGACAATGCGGTCGGCGCCCACGTCACCCGGCGGCTCATAGCGCACACTCACGCCGGTTTTCAGGCCGGGTCCGATGAACATCGGCGGCGCGCCCAGAAACTTTTCCAGCCCCGCCCGCAGCACGGCATCGAGCGGAGGCACCACGGAGGAAACGATCGCCGCGTCCAACTGCCCGCGGCGGATGGGCGAGTCTTCGAGCAGCCCCCGCAGCGTGAGCGCGAACTCGTCCACCGTGCGCGTCATCTGCGTGCTCAGCCGCCAGGAGGCGCGCAGCTTTTCGCCCTCATACACGCCCAGCACAATATTGGTATTGCCAACGTCGAGAACCAGCAGCATGCAAATATCTTACGGCAGGAAAGCGGAAAACTCAGACAGGAAACGTGGTTTAGAAACGGTTAGCCTCAGCATTCTTTAAACTGGCCGCACCGGGCCGTTATATACAATTTCCTCCCGGCCGTCATCCCGCCGGACCCGTAAAAATCCCTGTTCATCCAGGCCCTGGGTCACTCCTGTCCAGACCTCGTGGCCTTCCCCAACTCGCACCCGCAGGCCGCGCGCATAGGGAGAAGTTTTTTCGAATTCTTCCCGAATGCCGGCCGCGCCTTCGCGGCTCTGGCATTGCCGGTAGCGCGCCTCCAGCCGCTCCAGCGCCGCCGCCAGCAACACCGCCCGCGCCGGCACGCGCGCGCAATGATGGGCCAGGCTCGTGGCCAGGTCTTTCAGTTCGCCGGGAAAATCCATCGGCCCGGCATTGATGCCAAACCCCAGCACGGCATATTGAATGCGGGTGGCTTCGGCGCTCATCTCCAGCAGAATCCCGCCCAGCTTCCGACCAGCGAAGAGCAGATCATTGGGCCAGCGCAGCTCGGGCTCGAGGCCGCAGGCTTCCCGCAGCGCCTCGCGCAGCGCCAGACCACTGGCCAGGGTCAGGCTGAGCAGGCTGCCGGGCGGGCTCTGGGGCCGCAGCACCAGGCTGCAATAAATGCCGGCTCCGGGCGGCGAACTCCACTGGTGCTCCCGCCGTCCGCGGCCGGCCGTCTGTTCTTCCGCTACAAAGATCGCGCCTTCGGGCGCCTCCGCCCGGGCCGCGTTCACGGCCGCGTTCTGGGTGGAATCGAGGACAAAAAAATGCCGGATGTCGCGCCCCCAATGGCCGCGCAGATGCGGCGCCACCAGCTCGGGCAGCAATAAATCCGGCGCGGCTTCCAGCCGGTAGCCGGTGGCCGGCTCGCCCTTGAGCCGCACCCCCGCCCGGCGCAGCGCTTCGATTTCCCGCCAGATCGTCGAGCGACTGACTCCCAGCTCCCGCGCCAGCCGCGCCCCCGAGAGCACGATTGTGGGGTGGGAGAGCAGCCGCCGCGCCAGTTGATGCCGCGTGGATTCACCGCGGAACGCGGACAGGGACGGCGATTCTGGCCGGGAAGCGCTCATGTTGGCGGATCACACTCAGGGATAAGCATCGCATAGCGGCGTTGGAATCCGCTCGGCTCTGTTCCCTTCTCCCTGAGCGCTCAGCATCGTTCAATGCAGGAAAGCCAGACCCTAACAGGCAACCTCGGTTTTCCCACTCGATATTCCTTTATAGACTTCATGGGCAGACTCATGGGCTACCGCTATCGGCCGTGGCTCCGATTTTCTGCTCCGGCTTGTTATAATAATGGAATTCGCGGTCTTCCGCGCTCCGCTGCCGGGTCGTTCAATGGTAGGACAGCAGACTCTGGATCTGCCTATCGGGGTTCGAGTCCCTGCCCGGCAGCCAAAATATTTCCTTTAAATACATGCGCTTAGACT
>JAJZKJ010000350.1 GCA_021804195.1 Acidobacteriota bacterium | reverse complement strand
CGGCGCGGGGTATGCGGGAAGCGATGCTTTCCACAGTGGATTGGGATGATGCGGCAGAACACGCATGGCTTACAGTGACTGCGGATACGCCCATGCTGATAACAAGCACCCATGTACGCATTTTGCACAACCGATGAGTCATGACCAGTTCCTTTCAACTTAGATTAAGAGATCGACAGGAGCAATAGAGCAGAATGCATGCTTACATTTCCATTTGACACAGCGAACCAATGGCTTGGCAAAATGATTCGACTGCATATGCTCGGCCGACAGATTCCCCGGTTGCACGGCGATGGCGGTGCTGTTGAGCTGTACTTGCCGCAGCCTGCGTGACCGTGTGCGGGTTTGTTTGTAACGTCTGTCGTAAAAAATTGCAAGGTCGCAGCGATTGTATCGTCAGTTTTGTTTGGCGGAGTCGGTCTTTCAACAATGCTTTCCGCAGTCAACGCGTATGTTGAGCATAATCAAGGTTTTGATTCGGAGCATGGGCTGTTGTCGCCTATACATTACTTTTGCCACGGGATGCCCAAAAAGCGCGGGCCGGGGGCGGAGCGTGACAAAATCGCCAGTGCAATAAGGGCCACCACATACGGCAACATCTGGAATAACTCGAAGGGTAGAGTGGCCAATGCATGCATAATGGCACTGTGTTGCGTGTAGCGCAGGGTTTGCAATGATTGCTGCAGGCTATTGACCGCTCCAAAAAGCAGGCAGCCGGCCACAAGCCCCCAAACACGCCAGCGGCCAAAAATGACCAGAGCCAGGACGACAAAACCCTGGCCGCCGGTCATGTCGCTCGCGAAGGTGTGTGTTCGCATGATGCTCAGGTAGGCTCCGGCCGCGCCGGCACAGGCGCCAGCCAGCAGCAGTACCCCAAAACGCCAGCGTTTGACGCCTACGCCTGCCGCTTCGCATGCTTCCGGTGAGTCGCCCAGCGCCCGCAGGATCACCCCGGCCCGCGTATAGCGCAATGCAATGGCAGCCAATATTGCCAGCAGTACAGCGGCATAAAAAAGCCCATACTGATGCAACAGCACCGGGCCAAAGTACGGAATGTGATCCGCCCAGGCAGGCGAAAAAGCTGCAAAGCCGGCCCCCAGCGGCAGGCTGGTGGGCAGGTTGGCGTTTGCGCGCGCGTTTTGAAAAAGCATCCAGGCCGAGCCGCTTACACCCACGGCCAGCAGGTTCATCGCCGCTCCAGCGACAATCTGGTCGGCACGGCCAATAACGGTTACCAATGCAAATAGACTTCCGGCGATTAATCCGGCGGCAATGGCTGCGAGCAGGCCCAGTGCGCCGCTGCCGGTCGTTGCCGCCGCCAGGTACGCGCTGATGCAACCGAGCAACATGACGCCCTCAATGCCGATGTTGATAACCCCGGCGGTTTCGGCCAGAAGCTCGCCTGTTCCAGCCAGAATCATAGGCGCTGCGGCCAGCACCGCCTGCCGCGAGATAAAAGTGAACAGCGATACATGAGCGGTGCTCATAAAGTCCTTAATATCCCTGTGCCTAATCGCCTTGCCGCTGCTTTAACCGACGCCGCGCGGCCCAGCCAGCCAGCAGCAGCGTAACCAAAATAACGATGGCTTTAACGACATCCGCCATATTGTGGGGCAACCCCAGCGAGCTTTCTTCAACAATTTGAGCGCCGGTGTCCAAGGCTCCAAAAAAGAGTGCCGCAGCCGCAATGCCCAGCGGATCCAGCCAGCCCAGCAACGCCACGGCAATCCCTGCGTAGCCATAGTTGCCAAAAGAACTGGTCATAAAATGGGCAACGCCGAGCACTTGAAATGCTCCGGCCAAGCCGGCAAATGCCCCGCTGATAAGCATCACCTCTGCACGTCGTCGGCCAATCGCCATGCCGGCCAGTGCCGCTGCTTGCGGATTGGCTCCAGTAACGAGCATCTCAAAGCCGAAGGTGGTGCGACGCAGCACGAACCATGCAATGACTGCCAGCCCAAATGCGATGGGCACCCCCACATGCAAATTGGTGTACTTTATAAGAACAGGCAGCCACAAGCCCGGGCCGAGTTCGGCACTTTGCGGTGCGGATGTGCCTTTGGCCTGCAGCACGCCGTGCAGCAGGGCGGTTGCCAGGTAAGCGGCCACAAAGTTGAGCAAAATGGTCGAGAGAACAATAGGCACGTTGCGGTAACGCTCCAGCGCCCAAGCCACACCCGCCCACAACGCGCCGGCTGTAATACCGGCAACGATGGAAAGTAAAACGATCACTGGCGGCGGCAGGGGCGGTGCAAAGCGCGTGGCAATGGCAACACTCGCCACCGCGCCAAGCAGGTACTGGCCCTGCGCGCCAATATTGAGTACGCCGCTTTTGAAGGCCACACCCACGGCCAGCCCGGTAAGCACCAGAGGACATGCACTGGCCAAACTTGCGGCTATCTGTATGTGATTGCCCACAGCTCCGTGCACCCATCGGCGCACCAGGCCCCAGGCGGGGTATCCAAGTAAGCTTAGGCCGCCCACCACCAATGTCATTGCCAGCACGCTTGCCAATATTGGGATTATGGCGGTAAACCATGCACGAGGCGGGCGTCGAATGGGCTGCTCCGCCTCGGACGAGGCTGATGAAGAAGCGTCACCCATAGCAAAACCATCGGGCTGCAGCGGCGAACTATCGCCAAGATTGACCCGAGGCGGTGTTGATGGAGGCTGCGTCATGAAGGCTTTGCTCCAATCATCATACGGCCAATATCTTCACGCGAGCAATGCGGCCAGGACGTTGCAGAGAGTTTACCCTCGTAAAGCACCATGACACGATCACTTATGGCCAAAAGCTCATCAAGGTCGCTGTTAATTAGCAGAACACCGGCGCCCGCCTGCCTGGCCTGTACCAATTGATCAAAAACAAATGTGGTGGCTTGTACGTCCAAACCGCGGGTTGGGTTGAACGCCACAATTACCTGATGTCCGCGGCCGACTTCGCGGGCCAATACAACCTTCTGCTGATTGCCGCCCGATAGCTGCCATACCGGTCCGCTTACATCCTGGCTGCGAATATTAAACCGCCGCAGCAGGTTGTCGGCGTGCGTGCGCCAGCGGCGGGGGCGTAACCAATGGTGGGGCGATATGTCCGCATCGTCGTAACCTTTGAGCAGCAAATTGGTCAAAACAGGCAGTGACATGGCCAAGCCCCAGGCCTGACGGTCATCTGGTATGGCGGCGAATTGTCTGGCCCAAAGATGGCGCGGCATCTGGTTGTGTGAAATGCCATTGAGGGTAATGTCGCCGGCCGCAGGCAGCCGCAGAGCCAAAAGCGCCGCAAAGAGCTCGCCTTGGCCATTGCCATCAACGCCGGCAATGCCCAGGATTTCGCCGGCGTGCAAATCGAATGAAATATCGGTTAAAAGATCTCGCGGGCCGGTACGATCAGCCACGCGCACGTTTGCGGCGCGCAATCGCACCGGGCCGCGGTTGGTTGGGCTGGGCCGCTCAACAACTCCCACCTCGCTGCCCATCATGTATTGGGTGATGGTGTGATGGTC
>JAJZKJ010000349.1 GCA_021804195.1 Acidobacteriota bacterium | reverse complement strand
TGAACCAGCACGGCAAGGAGAAGAGCACGAAAGCGATGAGCCTCCGGCGTAAACGCAAGCGTTGCGCCAGCAGCTTGAGCTATCTGTTCAAAACGCTGCTCGCTTGATTCTACATGCGATTGCCCTGATCACCATCGCCTTTGTTCAGGCTATTCCTTGACCAGGATCAGGGTACTTTCTAGCATAACGGCTTCTGGCGCCGGCATAGTGGATTGCCGATCCTTAGTCGTCGTGGCTGTGTTGTTGAAAATAAGAAAGTGTTTCCATGACCGGAAAAAAGACGGTGGCTCAACTGAATGTCCGGGACCGGCGCGTGCTGGTTCGCGTTGATTTCAACGTGCCGCTGGATGAGAACTCTCATATTACCAATGATCGTCGTATTGTCGCGGCGCTGCCTACCATTCGGAACATTATTGAGCGGGGAGGCAAAGCCATTCTCCTGAGTCATTTGGGACGGCCCAAGGCCGGACGAGATCCAAAACTTTCGCTCGCACCCGCCGCCGTTCGCCTTGGCGAACTCTTGCACAAGCCCGTCCAGATGGCGCCGGACTGTATCGGTTCCGCGGTGGAGACGATGTCGCGGCAACTGGGCGCCGGCGAAGTGCTGATGCTGGAAAATACCCGCTTTCATAAGGGTGAGGAGAAAAACGATCCGGCTTTCGTGGCCGAGCTGGCCGGACTGGGCGATCTTTACGTGAACGACGCCTTTGGCGCCGCCCACCGCCGACACGCTTCCACCTATGGCATACCGGACCGGTTGGGGGCCGGAAAGCGGGTCATTGGATTTTTGATCGAGAAGGAACTCAAGTTCCTGGGCGACGCGCTGGAGCGGCCGGCGCGGCCCTTTGCGGCGATTCTCGGCGGCGCCAAAGTTTCGGACAAAATCGCGGTGATTGAGAACCTCTTGCGAAAGGCTGATCTGGTTTTGATCGGCGGCGCCATGGCCTACACCTTCTTCCTGGCGCAGGGCAGAAAGATTGGCAAATCGCTCTGCGAAAAGGGCCAGATCCATCTGGCGGCCCAGTTGCTCGCCCAAGCCCCGAGTAAGTTGATCTTGCCGGTGGATACTCTCATCGCTTCGGAAATTTCCGATACCGCCGCCACGGAGGTCACGTCGGACGCCATCCCCGACGACAAGGAAGGACTGGACATAGGCCCACGGACGATCGAGCTTTACCGGGAAAAAATCGACGACGCCAAAACTGTTGTCTGGAACGGACCGATGGGGGTATTCGAAAAGAAGCCCTTCCAAAACGGTACCCGGGCCGTGGCCGAAGCGCTCGCCCGGATCACCGCCCGCGGTGCGACGACAATCGTCGGTGGCGGAGATTCCGCCTCCGCTCTCGAACAGTTTCACCTGGCCGACAAGGTGACGCACGTATCGACCGGCGGCGGCGCCAGCTTGGAGTTCATGGAAGGTCGCGGTTTCGAGTGCCTGGACATACTGGATGCGCTGTAAATTTCAACGCGGGCCTCGTGCGCCGCTAGACGGAAATGTTTCATGAGCAACAACGTATTCTTGCGGCCTCCGCATCTACCCTTGGTGGCGCCTTCCATACTTGCCGCCGATTTCGGCCGGATTGCGCAGGAGGCGATGGACGTTCAGTGCGCCGGGTCCGATCTGCTGCATATCGACGTGATGGACGGGCACTTTGTTCCGAACCTTACGATGGGACCGGATATGGTGCTGGCGCTGGCGCGATCCTGCCAGCTCATGCAGGATGTGCACCTGATGGTTACGGACCCGCAGGATTTCATCAAACCGTTTATCGAAGCGGGCGCGGCCCATATCACGTTTCATATCGAGGCGCCGGGACTTAAGCATTCCAGTGTGGTGGACCTTATCAAGCGCATTCACGACATGGGCGCAACCGCGGGAATCGCCCTGAATCCCCCCACGGCGCCCGAAATGCTTGATGGCGTGCTCCCCCTGGTGGACCTGGTGCTCGTGATGAGCGTGCACCCGGGCTTCACCGGTCAGAGCTTTCTTCCCGAAACGCTCCGAAAAGTGACATGGTTCCGACACCGTCTAAGTCCGAAACAACGGCTGGAAATCGACGGCGGCATCGGCCTGCGGTCGGCACATGACGCGCTGGAAGCGGGCGCCGACGTGCTGGTCGCCGGGGCGGCGATATTCCACGCCTCGGACCGGCCGGCGACGATTCAACTGCTGCGCGGCGATTACCCGCGATAGGCGAATATTTTCAGCCGCGGGTCTTGACCCGCGCGTGGTGCGGCCCGTGACGCCGCCAGCGCCGGCGGATTGTCCGTCCGGCGCAGGAATGAACGAGGTGATCGATATGGCTATGCTGGCGGGAAAAAAAGCGTTTGTTTTCGGTGTTCTCAATGAATATTCCATCGGCTGGCATATTGCCCGGGAGCTTCATCAGGCCGGGTGCGAATTGGCGTTTTCATATTTGCCGGGCGAGAAAATCGAGCGCCGCGTGGTCAAGGCGGTCGAACCGTTCCAACCGCGGTTTCTGGCGCCTTGCGACGTGAGCAAAGATGAGGACCTCCAGGCGGCCTTCGCTGTGGCGGAGGAAAAATTCGGCGCGTTGGACATTCTGGTTCATTCGCTGGCCTTCGCGCCCGCCGAGGCGCTGCACAATCCTTTTCTGCAGACCACGCGCCAAGCCTGGCAGACGGCTTTGGATATCAGCGCGTACTCGCTGGTGGCGATGGCGCGCCAGGCCCTGCCGATCATGAATCCCCATGGTTCGATCATCACGATGACCTACCTGGGCGCGGAGAAATTTATTCCCATGTACAACATCATGGCCGTCGCCAAGGCCGCGTTGGAATGTTCCGTTCGCTATCTGGGCGCCGAGTTGGGCCGCCATGAAAAACACATTCGTGTCAACGCCATCAGCGCCGGCGCCATCAAAACCATGGCGGCCCGCGGTGTCGGCGATATTGATAAAATGATGGCGCATTACGCGGAAAAATCTCCGCTGCCGTGGAACGCGGACACGGCCGCCGCACACGTGGGCAAAACGGCCTTGTACCTGTGCAGCGATCTGTCTTCCGGCGTGACGGGCGAAACCATTCACGTGGATGGCGGTTACAACATCGTCGGATGGTAGGGTGCGAAACCCGGATAGTCGGCGGGGGCGCGCCGGGAGCCTATATATGGGGATAGGCGCTGATCGTAAGAAACGGTTTTGGAACGTGAAAACCAGCATCCGGAATCCGCCGCAGGCCCTGGCGGCGGCTCTAGCAATATTGGGCCGCGGCGAACTGGTCGCTTTTCCCACGGAAACGGTTTACGGCCTCGGCGCCGACGCCGGCAATGAGCGGGCGGTGCGGCGCGTTTATCAGGTGAAGGCCCGCCCGCCGGAAGACCCGCTGATTGTTCACGTGTGCGATGCGCCGCAAGCTCGCGAATATGTCGGGGAGTTCTCCGCCGCCGCCGCCAGCCTTGCCGAACGTTTTTGGCCCGGACCGCTTACGCTGGTGCTGCCGCGCGGCGCGCGGATTTCGCCCGCCGTCTCGGCCGGGCTGGATACCGTGG
>JAJZKJ010000348.1 GCA_021804195.1 Acidobacteriota bacterium | reverse complement strand
TTCACTATCTGGTACAGTCCAGTATGGTTCTACGGTAGTTCCCGAACCGGCCACATTGGCTCTGCTGGCTGCGGGTGGCTTGGGATTGCTGGCCCGGCGTCGCCGCAAGAGTTTGGCGTAAAGCCGAGAAGAAATACCACCGAGCCGCGCGCGTAAGCAAGCGGCCGTGTAACCAATCCGATCCGCACGCGTAACCGAGCCGCGCGTGTAAGCAAGCGGCCGTGTAACCAATCCGATCCGCGCGTGTAAGCAAGCGGCCGTGTAACCAAACCGAGCCGCGCGTGTAAGCAAGCGGACGTGTAAACAAACCGAGCCGCGCGTGTAAGCAAGCGGAAATGATCCGTTCGGTGACGCAACGGTGGGGGAGAGTGTCAAGGTCCCCTGCTCAAGGAATAAAACCGGCCCGTACACTCTTATGTGCGGGCCGGTTCTTTTTATAAAACGGGCGAGCCAGCTTCCGGAATTCCCACGTAACCGTTCACGGCGGCGCGGAAAACGGCCGCGGGATTGCGATCCTCGCGGCTGCCCCATGGTCGCCGCCCCCGCAGCCGTGGATGGAAATCCACGGCCGTCCGTAACCGCAAGGAAAACGGTGTTTAACGGGTCAGCCTGCTGACCGTGTCACCAATAACGCAAAACGGCCGCGGGATTGCACCACGCAGTTGCATAACTGGGGCGGCGCGGCGATTGGCGGTCCCGGCACACCGGGAAAACCCATGCCCGCCGGGACGTGCGCGAAAAACATCCGGTGCGTGACCGGTTACATTCCCACCGAAAATTTCCACCAAGAATTACCACCGAAACGCGCGTGTGAGCCGAGCCGCGCGCGTAAGCAAGCGGAGCCGAGCCGCGCGCGTGAGCAAGCGGAACCGAGCCGCGCGCGTGAGCAAGCGGAACCGAGCCGCGCGTGTAAGCAAGCGGAACCGAGCCGCGCGCGTGAGCAAGCGGAAAAGCAAGCCGCGCGCGTAAGCAAGCGGAACCGAGCCGCGCGCGTGAGCAAGCGGAAAAGCAAGCCGAGCCGCGCGCGTAAGCAAGCGGAAAGGCCCGATACGCCCCATGTCAATCCGCTCGCTTACGCGCGCGGCTCTGATGCCGGCGTGTCGGAAGAAATATACCCGCAGTGGTTAAATATTTTATAACCAACCTAATTACCGGTGGTTACGAGTTCGCATTTATGAAAAAATAGAAAAAAATTAAAGATTTTTCTTGCCATTTCCTGTTTTTGGTATATAGTCCTTGTATGTCGGTGGCATCTATCGGACGCCATCTAGTGTCCGCAGCACCGATATCGATATAGGGAACCGGCGATCGGTTTGCGAGGGAAACAGATCGCAGGCTTGGCGAGGCAGGCAGTAGTGGCAGACAGTAACAGTAAAGGGAGAATCCGTCTCGACCAGCTCTGGTTCGGGTTGAAGAATGAGAATAGTGCAAAAAGAAGCCGCTGTTCGGGCACTGTGCGCGAACCGGCTGTGGAGACCATTTTTGGGAGGTTATCATGTCTACTCTTGAATCGTCCAAATCACGCAGGAACGTGAAGGCTTTGTCCGCCGCGGCGACCGCCGCTTCCATGGGACTATCCGCAAGGTCCGGCCAGGAAGCGCAGAGAGTTACCCGGTCACGTAAAAGCCTCGTGTTTTTGTCCGCGGGCATAGCCGCATCAATTTCCCTGGGACTCTCGATGGGGGTAAGCCGGGCCGTTGCGCAGGCGTTCAGCCCCATCGGCGTGCGGTTCAACCCGGTACCCAATGTTAATTCGACAAATGGCGCCAACGGCGGAACATACGCCAGCGCCGGTTATGGCAATGGTCTCGGAGACGTACCTTGGGCCCAGGGGGATTTGTCCGCGACGCAGGTGGCTGGTGCCCTGCCGCAAAATAATTGGAACAACGAGAATATCAATTTCGCCAGCAACAAGCCCAGCACAGCCTCCTACACGGGGGCGAATATAGCCCTCAAAAACAGCGCCGGCGCCGCCAGCCCCATTACGTTGAGCTACAGCGCCTATGAGCTGAGCACCACCAACACAATGGGAAGCAGCGCCAATTATGCCGGCAACCAAAATTCAACCGGTAATGCGATTCTGGAAAACGGCTATCTCGCAAGCTCCAATACCAGTAATGCCGCATACACGCAGATTCCGGTCGTCGTAACCTTAAACAACGTGCCGACCGGCAATTATGACGTATTTGTGTACATGTCAACCCTCCATGGGACGGAAGGCACCAACGTCGGGGCCGGCGCTTACCACATCCCTTACACCGTCAACGGCGGCCCCGCTCAAGGGATTAACATTATACAAGGGTCCGTGGGCGGCGATATTCATCCCAATCCGCTAGCGGCTAATGAGCCCAGTGGCGCTGCGAATGGCGGTTACATGAGCAGCTTCACGGGTCTTACTCAAAATCAGGAAACTTTCACCGGCAACACCAAAGGCAACTACCTGGAGTTTACCGTTTCGGTAGGCAGCACCGGTACGTACGCCAACGAGGTTAACATAGTCGGCACCCCTCCGTCGGGACATGAGGCGGCGATTGCCGGTGTGCAGCTTGCACCCGTGATAACCAGCAATGGAAGCGCCACGTGGGCGGCGGCCAATGCGCCCGGGACATATAGCTGGAACTCCGCCGCCAACTGGGGTGCGGGCACGGGCGGTTATCCCAACAGCCCGACAGCCGTGGCCACCTTGGTGAATGGAACGGCCAGCACCGGAAACACCACGGTTGACCTGGGCCAGCCCATGATGGTCAACGGCCTTGTGGTTGGCCCCACGGGCGGATCGGCCAATACCTGGACCATCGGCGGAACCGGCGGCAACAAGCTGATCCTTAATAGCAACGGTGGTGCGGTGAATACCACCACTTCCGTATTTACTCCCGCCACCGCCACCATCACCGCCAACGACAACACGACGATCAATTCGCCGCTGACCGCGTCGGCGGGCCTGGTCAGCAACGGAACCGGCACGCTCACTCTGGCCGGCAATGACACGTTTGTCGGTAGCGACGCCTCCAATGCGCCCTTGACCGTTACCGCCGGGAAGGTCATTCTCAGCGGTACGAATTCGTTCTTCAGCGGCGCGCCCACGATGAACCCCAACGGCACATCCGCCGTTTACAATTCATCGGCGGGTTACGTAGACTCGGCAAACTCGAGCGTCTATTTGCAGTATGCGAGCCTGCCGATCATCGTCAGCGGTGGCGCTCTGCAGACCGGCACGGCCGGGATTAATGCGGGCGGCCCGCAACCCGGGACTTTCACTCTTGCCCCCGCCAGCACCGCCCCCTCCGGCTTTACGTTAACGCTCAACGCCCAGGGCTGGGCGGCGCCCGTCACGGTCGGCCAATCCATGACGGAGTACTATTTCTCCGCCAACGGCAACAATAGCGCTCCGGGCTTCCTCATGGCGGCCACGAACGCGGGCCAGGTGATTCTGACCGGTGGCGGAA
Source organism: Acidobacteriota bacterium (assembly GCA_021804195.1). The sequence continues at coordinate 66 of JAJZKJ010000348.1, read as the reverse complement.
CCTTCAACAACGCCTTTACCATCACCGGCAACGATACCGGTTCGGCCAACAGCGGCTCCAACAATG
>JAJZKJ010000347.1 GCA_021804195.1 Acidobacteriota bacterium | reverse complement strand
TCACCGGTTCAACCCCGCGCGCCTGCCGGATTATGTCGGGCGGCTCGTGCGCGAGCAGACGGCGCCGCTCCCGGCGCCACTGGCGCTTCTTCCGCCGGTGTCGATCGGTCCCTGGAATACGCCGGTCATCAGCTCGCGGAAAGTTCATTTGCATAAACTTATATTTGTCGTTCCGAAAGTTCCCGCGCTGGTCGGATTGAAGGTCAAACAGAACCGCGGCGTCGCCGTCATTTCCTTAAACAAGACGCGGGACCTCGTCTGGGTGAAAGTATCCGCCCGATTTCCCATGGCGCGGTGGCGGGCGGATCTCAAGGGCGGCGCCCATCTTCCCGCGGGCCGGAGCGGTCTGCCCCCGCCGTATCGCCGCACTACATTTTTCCGTCTGCGGGCGCGGCGGGAGAAACTGCTGGCGGACGGGCGATGGGGGCGCTGGAAAAGCATTAAGGGCTTCTATGTTGAGCCGCCGCCAATGATCGATCTGGCCAATCAGAGTGCGCCGGCGATCCCGCAGGCGCTGGGAGTTCTGGATCGGCAGGTTGGCCGCATTCTCACCCCCGCCTTCTACCCCATCGAGTCCATTCATCTGCGGATCATCCGTCCGCAAACCAAACCTCATCATCCCGTACGGCCGGGTGGATTGCGCCGCGGGCGTGTTCCCGGCGGTACAGGACCCGGCTCCGTCTTCCACGCACGGCAGGCTCCGGGAAGCGTCTACCACTCCAGAGGCGCCGCGCCCCTGGCGCCGTCCAACCGGACGCCCTCGCCATTGTCCATCTACACTTCCCACGGCGGAAGCACTCGCCCGCCGGTAATATCCACACCGGCCCGCGTGACTATGGCCAGCCTCCTTTCCAAGCGATCCATTAAGGTCTTTCTCTACGACACCAGCGCCAAGCCCGGTTCCAGCTACCGGTATGAGTTGCGCGTGCTGTTGTATAACCCGACATTCAGATTTCCTTACCGTCTGAACCATCCGGCCGCCAGGCGGCGTCCCTGGCTGGCGTCGCCCTGGAGTCTTGCGAGTCCGGTTGTGGGCGTGCGTAACAGCATGTACTTCTTCCTGGCCGGCGGAAATGCGACCCATGGCCGGGTGGAATTCCAAATTTTTAAGTGGGTGCACGGTATGTGGACCTGGGGCGATGAGACTGTTTCCGCCGGCCAGCCGATCGGCACGGTGGAGTCGGCTTCCCTGATCGACCCGAAGACCGGCAGACTGGTCTATAAGCTGGTGAATTTCAACACCGGTTACACGCTTGTCGATGCGCGCCGTAATTCCTCCGGCGCCAGCGTGACCGCGGTTGTCCGTGGTCCGCACGGCCGGTTGCTGCTGCGAAATTCCGCCTGGGACAACGCCAATCCGCAGTGGGCTAAGTTGATCAAAGCGGTGAATCAGGCCGGCTCGCCGGCGGTGTCCGCCGGGGGCGCCGGCCCGTCTCCCGCCGTCCCCTAGCCGTCCCCTAGATGACCGTTTTGCAGTTGCAACACGGGGATGATGGTTTTAGTATACCCTACGATATTAGGAGTAGCGTTTTGAACAAGCATACTCGCTCCAGAATTCTGGCTCTCGGCATCGCGGGCGCTCTGCTTGCCGGCGGGAGTCTGCCCCTGATCCCTCTGGCTATCGCCGGCGTCACAAACCAATCCGCATCCGCGGCCCTGCTGGCGCGCGGGCAGCGGCTCTACCACGAGAAACAATTCTCAACATCCAAGCAGGTGCTATTGTCCATTGACCCGGCCAAACTTTCCGCGACCGAGCGCACCACGCTTGCAACGCTTCTCCTGCGGGTGGACGAGGCTCTCGCCGGCGCGCGGGAGAACAGCCGCATTTTCCGCAACGCCCAGACGGCGCTGCGCGACGGGCATCTCGCCCATGCGGTGCGGCTCTATCGTTTGATCCTGGCTGATCCGAACATTCCTCCGGTATTGCGGCGCGAAGCCGACGACAATCTCGCCTTGGCCCGAGCCAAACAAAAGGCGCTGGTCCCGGCGATGGAAGCGCTTCTTCAGAAAGCCGCCGCCGCGTACAAGGCCGGCCATTTCGACCAGGCGGAGGCGGACCTGTATACCATCCAGGTAACTGGAAGCGATTTAGGCTCCCACAATGCGCTGATCCCGCAATACCAGAATCTGATCGCTCAAAAACGCGCTGCGGCGGTGGAGGCCATAGAACAGGCCCGTCTGGAAAAAATCGCCGCCGCGCGGCGTGCGGCACAACTTGCCGCTGCGCAAAAAGCCCATGCCGCGCAGCTCGTCGCCGAGAAAAAAGCCGCGGCCCAAAAGGCGGCGCAATTCGCCGCCGCACAGCGGGCTTCTCAACTTGCCGCCGCGCAAAAAGCCCATGCCGCGCAACTCATCGCCGAGAAAAAAACCGCGGCTCAGAGAGCGGCTCAGCTCGCCGCCGCGAAGAAAGCCGCAGCTCAGAGAGCGGCTCAGCTCGCCGCCGCGAAGAAAGCCGCAGCCGAGAAACTCGCCGCCGCAAAAATTGCCGCGCACGAAAAGGCTGTGGAATCACAACTCCTGGCCGAGCAACGAACTCAGGAAATGCAGGCGGAAAAACAACGCCTGGCCCGGGCCGCCCAACTCGCCGCCGCGCAAAAAGCCGCCGCCGCCAAATTACTCGCCGCGCAGCTTGCCGCCCGTAAGCAGGCCCAGGCCGCGCAGGCGGCCGCCGCTCGCCAGAGCGAATCAGCCCGTTTAGCGGCTCAGCAGAAGGCGGAAGCGGCCGCGCTGGCCGCGCGCGAGGCGGCGGAAAAAAAGGCGGTGGCCGCAAAACCAGTCGTTTCCCCACCGCCAACACCCGTGGCCGTCGCGGCGGCGACACCTGTGCCGTCAACCCCAAGGCCCACCGTGGTTCCGGCCACCCAGGCCGCGGCGGTAACTGCGAAAACAGCCGTTTCTTCACCGCCCGCACCCGTGGCTGTCGCAGCGGCGACACCCAAGCCGCCGGCCTCCAGACCCGCCACGGTTCCGGCTGCGCCTGCCGCGCCTGCGGCCGCGACGACTCATCCCGTGACGCTTAGTCGCGCGCAGCTCAATATACAGCGTTCCGCCGCTTTGAGCGTCCTGGCGGACAAGGCCGTTCATGCCGCTCGTTATCATCGGGCGATCGCTCTTTACAGCGACGCCCTGGCGTTGAATCCGCGCAACCAGGCCGCCTCCCTGGGGCTTAAGAACGCCCAAAAGTTCGCCGCCGGCCACGCTCCCGGCCTGCTGGCGCAAACCCTTTATAACCAAGCCATTGAGGCGCAGCGGGTGGTGGTTCTTTTCAACGACGACATGCGCTTGTCGACCCAGGCTATGGAGAAAGACGATTTCGTAACCGCTACGGATCGGGCCAATAATGCCCTGGCTTCGATTGCGGCGGCCCGGCGCCTCTTCCCTCGCCTGCAGTACAAGACCATGAAAGCCCGCGCCCGGCAACAGCTCGCCATGGTTCAGCAGCGCTCCGCGGCGGCCCAGGCCAAACAGCAGGCTCTGCGCCAGAAGGAAATCCAGCAAAGCCAGTTGCGGCTCGAAC
>JAJZKJ010000346.1 GCA_021804195.1 Acidobacteriota bacterium | reverse complement strand
AGCAGGCAATGAAATGAGGCCGCCGAGCTGATCCACAATTTCGCAAGCTGGCCGGGGTCCCGACACTTGCTCTACAAGGCGACTCGGCTTACAAAGAGGACTGGACCCATTGATGCCAAAACCGGAAAATGCAATGGGGCTGGCGTTTCACCCGGCTTTATCAACGACCCGACCAATGCGTAGCCGGGAACCGCACAAGATCAAAGCGCAGTCCGGAGGACTGCGGTCCCGGCTGCGGCCGGAGCCAACTATAGAGCCCTTGCCAACCCCGTGAGCCACGCCAAAAGTATGCAATGAACCATATCCATTCGATGGACGGCCGCCATTCAATCCTTGCGAACATGATACCTTGCGCTACCGCATGGCCATAATTCAGGCAACGAACACAGACCAGCCGAAACCGGATTGAATTCGACATACCGCAAAGCCGCGCGAAAATGCCGCTGATCGCGGATGAAACGATCATAGTAATCCGGATACCAGAAAGGACCATGACGGCCCAAAATCAAATTGATGCGGCGGGCTGAATATATTTTCCAGGAACGCAAAATGGCTGAGAGCTTTTCGCCGACCCGAGGCGTCAATAAAACATGAACATGCGTCGGCATGACCACCCAGGCATGCAAGTCATAGTGAACCGCATGCCCGTGCAGCAGCACATTTTCCACTTCCCGCGCCAGCTCCTTACGCCGCAGCCAACACATCCCCAAACCGGCATTCAATGAATTTTCAAATTTTCTCCGTTGCGGGGAAGCATGACGAACCTCACGATAGGTTTGCATCCATTTACGCGTTACGCGGCACCGCATCCATCAATCGAAATGTAACCATATGGGTGGTATTCTGGCCATCAAAATGCGGCAAATAACCCCGGCTGCTCCAGCCCGGGCAGATTAATGAATCCTGCATGAAGATTTGTAGTATAGGCCAGAAAAGCGCAGTCCTCCGGACTGCGGTCCCGGCTGCGGCCGGAGGCAAATTAAGAGCCCTTGCCAGCCCAGAAATCTTCTCCAAGGCAGGCAATGGGCGGCGTTCATCCGTGACGGCGGAGGGCAGGGGTTCCCGCAATTGATTTTTGCCGTCAACATCCGCTGGCGCCTGGGAAACGGCTTGCGCATTGTCCGGCCGATGACCCTGATGAGCCTGGGACTTTACCACGAGCCCAGCGGCGCCTGGCTCCCGGCTCCCGTCCATCCTGTTTTAACGAATGCGGCGGCGCCAGCCCCCCTCGGCCCGCCGCTTCATTGGCTCACCCGGTCCAGCAATTGAATGAGCTGTGCCAGTGGGCTGGAGGGTTGAGCGCTACTTTTTTGGGAGAGCACCCAATCCCTCGCCCATGGGTGCCGCGAAATCGAACCCGGCTTGATCTGCTCCGCCTTCAAAGCATAGGCCGGCCAGCCGCCCCGTTCCCAGGACCGATACAGATCCTCTCCGTTTTCCCGGATGATCGGGTCGTCCCAGTCCAAAACCTCCTGGTGGTTTTTTCCCTCCAGGCATATGCCGCCGAATGCGCCCCTGCGGTAAAGGAACCCGAGTGGAACCAGGTTGTAATTCGGTGTCATGGGAGTCCTCACTTAAAGCCGCTTGCCCTGAAATTATTCTTCATCCATTGTAGAGCGTCTTAAACCAGCGGCTCGGCCATTGCCTTGTCCGGATCCACAATCAAAGCGCAGTCCGGAGGACTCGAACCTGTCACATAAAGCCGGGTTGCATTCCATTTGCCATATGCATGCGGCTTTTCTTTCGCTCGGGCCCATGTGCCGGCTATGCCGGCACATGGGCACCCCTCCGCCAAACGCGCGGAATTGTTTCGCTGGAAAAGACGCATACCATTCCCTTGTCAACCAACTCGCACCATTTATGTGACAGGTTCCGCGGTCCCAAGTGCGGCCGGAGGCAACTATAAAGACCTTGCCAACCCAGAGATCTTCGCCAAGGCAGGCAATGAAACGAAGCCGCCATTCCAGCGTTTCGGCCAGGCGCCGGCATGGGCGGGATCATTTTGCAAATTTTACAAACCCAAGCGTTCCTCTGATATTCTTAATGCGCTTCTGAGTGCGCCATATGGATAAATTTCGAATCTGGATCGCCGCCGCGGCGTTCTGTATGGGCGGTTTTGCGCTGCCCCAGCCCCAACCTAACTGGAATCCAGCTCCGGCGCCGGTTGCCGCGGCCGGCTTTTCCCTGCCCCGGTTCGCTCCCCCCGCGCCCCGGCTGACGCCGGGCTGGCAGGGACTGCCGCAAGCCCAGGCCGATGCACAAAGCCAGCAGAAGAAAAAAACGGCAGCGAAGCGGCCCGCCGCCGGCAGCGCCTATGGCATGCACGGCACACCCAAACATATCTTTTTCATCATTCCCGCCTATAACGTGGTCTATGGCGAAAAATTCAAGCCGCTGACCTCCCATCAGAAATTTGAGGAGTGGTGGGAAGGCACCTACGACTGGATCGGACTGGCGGCGGGGGCAACCGAGGCCGCGCTGGAACATTCGAAAACCGACGGGTTCTGCGGCTATGGCAGCGGGCTCGACAGCTTCGGCAAATGCTATGCCTCGGCGCTGGCCGATTCCACTATTTCCAGCTTTCTCGGCGATTACCTGTTTTCCGTGTGGCTGCACCAGGACCCGCGCTATTTCCGGCTGGGCCGCGGCTCCATCGCCGGCCGCGCCTGGTATGCCCTGGAACGCTCGGTGATGGTCTATAACGACAAGGGCCAGACCGTGTTCGGCACCGCCGCCATGGCCGGAACCCTGATCGCGGCCGCCACTTCGAATCTGTATTACCCCAAACAGGACCGCGGACTCAATCTGACGCTGAGCCGGATTGCCTGGGACCTGGGCGGGACCGTGATCTTTAACGAAGAAGCCGAGTTCTGGCCCGATATTCGGCATGCGGCGGGCAAACTATTTTAGGCAGGTCAGCCGCTTTTCCTTTCAGGCGAAACACCGCGCGACAGAGAGATTTCATCAGGAACCCGGCCCCATCCCGCTCCGCGGGATGGGGTTCCCGGGCCAGCGACTCAGCCGGTGCGCCGTGAAGCGTAGAATTGAAGAAGCGGAAGCATCAATCGAGGAGGTCTATTCCCATCCGCTCCGGCGGACGGCGCGCGCGCCGTCCGCGATGACGGACAGAATTGACTTGCCTCCCAACCCCAGTTGACGAATCCCCGTCTTTGGACGCGTGAACCCACGCAAGCACATTTTGCAAACATGCCACATTCAGGCGTTCCACAGGCATTCTTCATACGCTTCGGTGCGCACTATGAGCAACTTTCGAATCTGGACCGCCGCCGCGGCGTTCTGCGTGGGCGGCTTTGCGTCGCCCCGGCCCCAACGTAACTGGACTATCGCCTCCGCGCCGGCGCCCGCCGGAACGGGCTTTTCCCTGCCCCGGCTTGACCCGCCCGCGCCCAGACTGACTCCGGGCTGGCCGGGGCTGGCGGCAGCCCCGGCCCCGGCCCAGGCAAAACAGAAAAAAAAGCCCCGCGCGAAAAAACCGGCGGCCGGCAGCGCCTATGGCATGCACGGCACGCCCA
>JAJZKJ010000345.1 GCA_021804195.1 Acidobacteriota bacterium | reverse complement strand
TGGACAAGAGAGCGTTCATGGTAACCTCCAAAAATTTGAATGGGCGTGGCGACAATCGCGTACCCTTTTTGAAGCCCGCCAGCCTGCATAGGCTGATCTGCGAAGCTTCCAATGTGTCAAACGATTGCGATTGAGAATAGTTGCAGTATGTAGATTATCTTCTAGAGAGATATGTATCATTTACGGAAACATTCTGTTTTTGGTCGATATTTCGTCGAAACGGGGGATGAATTCGGGACCCGCCTCATATATTCGTAAATAGGAATAAGTGATATTGCTGGATTCGGCGGATGTCTATGCTTTGATTCGGATGGCCACACCGTGGGCCGTTGTGCGTTTTTTGAACTGCAGTGCATATCCGATTAAACTCCCAAACTTGCGGCTCGACGGTCAGCGGATTCCGTAAAGCATGATCGGGCGGCAGTTTGCCACTCGGCTGACGCGGAAACCATGACTTGCCGCAAATGTCGACCGCGTCCGGTTGGCTATAGATATTGGCTTATCTGGGGTTTTTGCATGGCAATTCCCGGCCCCCACTTACCGGTCTTGAGATTCTGCGGGTTACTGGCCGGCAGCACCGATCAACTTGCTGCTGCCCGTCATGAGCTTTCTCAGTGGTACGGGCCGATCCATCATGCGACCGAGCCGATTGAGTTTAACTTCACCGAATATTACACACCCGAGATGGGGCCTAAACTGCTGCGGCAATGGGTGCGCTTCAGCACGCTCTTTGCGCCGGATCAACTCGCCCGCTGCAAGCTCGAGACGAATATGTCTGAAATTCTGCTGGCCCGGCAACTGGGTTCCGGCGTGCCGCGACCGGTGAATATTGATCCGGGATATGTCACCCGCAGCAAGGTGGTGCTGGCATCGACCAAGGATCACGGCCACCGCATTTACCTGGAGCAGGGGATTTACGCGGAAGTGACGCTGCACTGGACGGCGGCGGGATGGGGATTTTCGTCCTGGACGTATGCGGACCACAAGACCCCCACCGCGATTCAATTCTTCACGCAGAGCCGGCAGTATTATTTCCGGCAACTGCAGCTGACCATGGCGATACCCAATACCGAAAAGTTGGACAACCCGGCGGCGGAGCCGGGTGAAATGAAGGGAAGCTGAATTGATTGAGATCGGCGCACTGGTTCTGGCGGCGGCCTTTGCGCTGAGCCTCATCGGCACAGCGCTGGTGCGACGGATGTCCGGCCGACTGGGGCTGATTGACATGCCCGGCCACCGGAAAGTGCATGATACGCCGATCGCCCGCAGCGGCGGAATCGCCATTTTCTGGGCCATCGGCCTGCCGATGATCGTTGGCTATGCGGGCACGTTTCTCCTGCAGATGCATATGGTGCGGCAGATGCTGCCGACGTCGATTATTAAATACATTCCCGGCGTGCTCTTTGACCGGCCGCTGATGCTGATCCTGTTTTTTGCGACGCTGGGGATTCATCTGCTGGGGCTTCTGGATGACAAGCTGACGCTTTCGGCGGTGCCGAAATTGCTGGGGCAGTTATTTTGTGCGGGGCTGCTGGTGGGGTTGGGGGAGATGGTTGAACCCGGCGGATTTCGCATCCTGACGATGCTGGATCAGATGGTGCCCGGCGGATTCTGGCTCTCGGCTCTGATCAGCGTGCTGTGGATTGTTCTGCTGACCAATGCCTTTAACTTCATGGATAACATGGACGGGCTCTCGGCGGGCGTGGCAATCATCTGCGCCGCGATGTTTTTGGTGGCCGCCCTGATCCACCATCAATTTTTTATTGCGGGTCTGCTGCTGCTGTATATCGGTGCGGCGGGCGGGTTTCTGGTGTTTAACTTTCCACCGGCGAGCATCTTCATGGGGGACGGCGGAAGCATGGTGCTGGGGTTTTTTCTCGGGGCGCTGACCATCCGCACCACGTTTTACTCCGGCCAGGGGCGGTGGTACACGCTGCTGATGCCCCTGATTGTTACCGCGATCCCGATTTATGATCTGCTGGTGGTATCGATTGTCCGGCTGCGGCGCGGGCGCAGCCCGATGCAGGGGGACACCAATCATTTTTCACATCGGCTTACGCGGCACGGGTTCAGTAAAAAGGGGGCTGTCATGGTGATCTACGCCGCCTCGCTGGCGTGCGGACTCTCCGCCCCCCTGTTGGCCCTGGTCAGCAGCACGGCTGCGATTCTCGTGGGCCTGCAGACGCTGGCGATTCTGATCATCATCGCGGTGCTGGAGCGGGTGGGAGAACATACCCAATGAACACGTCAACCCGAACCCATCTGGCCCGCGCCGCCCTGCTGGTACTTCTGCTGGTGCTCTGCTGCCGAATGACCCTCAACGAGGGGATTGATGACGGCTTTATCGGCACGCTGTCCACGCAGCTCTCCGGCCTGCCGCCGGCGGTGGAAGTGACCTGCGCGGCGGCGATGGTGCTGCTGTGTGCGGGGATCGGGCTGCTGGTGGAAACACCGCGGCGCTGGTGGCAGTGGGCGTCGCTCTCCGGGATAACCGCCCTGTCGGCATTGGCATTTGCCGATTCAATCCCGGCCGCCAACCATTTTGCGGCGCTGGTGGGGGCGTGTGAGTTTTCCATGAATCTGTTTGCCGGCTGGACCATTGCGCTGCTCTGCACCACCCCCAACCGCCGGGCGCTGGCCATCAGTGTGCTGGCATCTCTCGGGGCGGTGCTGGCGTTCAAGGGGCTGTATCAGCATTACGTTGAAATACCGCAGACGGTGACACAGTTCACCCGCCATCCGAACCGCTGGCTGGCGAATATCGGCATCCGGCCTGGCAGTTCTGCGGTACGGCTTTTCATCTCGCGCCTCAAGAGCCGGGAAGTTACGGGGTTCGGGTCGGATAATGACCAGTTTGGCGAGGCGCTGATTCCGCTGGTTTTGCTGAGCCTGATGCTTTCACTCGCATGGGGGTGGTGGCGGAAACCGGAAGCAGACCCGATTGAAACGCGCAAAGCATCCCGGCATCGCGGCGAATGGCAAACGGCGGCGGATGCGACCCAGACCACCATCATCATCGGGTGCGTGTGGAGTGCACTGGTGCTTGTTGGGTTGGGGCTGGTGTTGTACTTTACGCGCAGCAAAGGCTCGATAGCGGCAACGGGATTGTGCATCGTTGCCATGCTGGTCGGTTTGGCACTCTCACCGCAGATCGCACGGCTGCGCTATCGGTTTTTCGCGCTGCTGGTGATCATCGCGGCGGCGGGAGCGGCGGCGCTGATCGCCTGCGGCCTTGTGCTTCACGGCCTGCCGACGAAAGACCTCCTGTTTCGATGGCAATACTGGAACGGCGCGGTTGGGATCATCATTCATCATATCTGGCACGGCGTGGGGCTTAATAATTTCGGCTATTACTACACGCGGTACAAGTGGCCCAGTGCGCCGGAGGATGTGAAAGATCCGCACAATGTGCTGGTACGCATCGCATCGGAATTGGGTTTGCCGGCGGCTATTATTTTCACATTGCTGGTGGGATTGGCATTTTATCTGATCTTCCGTCCGCCAACCAAGGAACAGGCCAGCAGCCGTACACCGCCGATCCTGG
>JAJZKJ010000344.1 GCA_021804195.1 Acidobacteriota bacterium | reverse complement strand
AGTTTTGTCGCCCGCGGCGACCGCTGGGCCATGAGATAAAGACCGCAGGTACCTCATGGTCCCGATACCTCGGGACGCGCCGGGTTTGGGTTTGCGACGGCCATCCGGATCCGTGGTTGCGGCTTAACCGCGCGGGGCTGCCCGCCGGCTATGGAAACACCCGCAAAACCAGTGCGGAATTCTTGGCGCCGAAGGCAATGCAGTTGGCCAGGACCCAGGCTGGGGCTTGGGTGGGGCGGGCGTGCTGGGGCACATAATCCAGATCGCACCCTGGATCGGGATCATCCAGGTTAATCGTGGGATGAATACAACCCGCACGCAGCGACAGAATCGCGGCGGCCACGCCGGCGGCGCCGCAGGCGCCCTGCGGATGACCGATCATGGATTTGGTGCTGCTCATGGGAATCGCCCCGGCGCCTGGGCCTAAGGCCAGCTTGAGGCTCTGGGTCTCCAGCGCGTCATTTAAAGGCGTGCCGGTGCCGTGCAAATTTACATGGCTCAGGTCGGCCGCGGTGATCCCGGCTTCGCCCAGGGCCAGAGAAATCGCGCGGGCGCTTTCCACCGCATCCGGCGCGGGGCGGACCCGGTGCCAGGCGTCGCAGGTGGAGCCCCAGCCACACAACTCCGCCAGCGCGGGAGCGCAGCGTTGCTCGGCATGATCCGCCTCTTCCAGTACGAACATCCAGGCCCCTTCACCCAGGACGAAGCCATCGCGATCGCGGTTGAACGGCCGGCTGGAGCGTTGGATTGGTTCCACCGGCCCGGCCAGGATCCGCATCAGCTCGAAGCCCTTGAGGGTACCGGCGGTGATCGGGGCGTCGGCGCCGCCGACCAGCACCATGGGCACGTCACCGCGCTGAATGTGCCGATGGGCATAGCCAAGCGCATCCGTGCTGCTGGTGCAACCGGTGCTGATCACGTGCGAAAAACCGCGCAAACCCAGGGCAATGGAAATTTCACTGGATAAATTGCCCATCGTTCCGGCGGGAATGGTAAACGGAGAATATTTGCCCCGGCCCGTGAAAAAAGCGCGATACTGCGGCTCCAGGAAATCGATTCCCCCACCGCCGCTGCCCAGGATCACCCCGATATCCCGGCGCCCCTGCCGGTCCCCGGGTTCCAGATGCACCCGCGCCATGGCCAGTGCTTCCCGGGCCGCGGCCAGGGCCAAAGGCACCAGGCGGGGCACGCGGCGCCTATCACGCTCGTCCAATACCCCGCGGGGATCAAAGTTTTTCACGGCGGCGGCGAAGCGAACTTTAAGGCCCGTCGTATCGAACGAATCAATCCAATCGATGCCGCTGGTCCCGCGGCGCAGGCTCTCGGTAAAGACGGCTGCGCCAATTCCATTGGGCGCCACGACGCCAATTCCCGTGATGACTACGCGGCGGTTGAGGGGCATAGGTCGCTCCGGACGGCCCGCGTGAGACATGCTAAATCCGGCTCTCCAGAGCACCGTCGATATCGTCAGGGGGCTTGGTCCGATTGCTTGCGCGGAGCTCCGACCTCGGCCTGCGGTTCGCGGCGCCCATAGCGGGCCAGCAACTTTCGTCGCCATCGAATCATAGGCTGGGCCACGCGGCGATGGGCGCGAATGTACCAACTGCGGTCTTCGGCGCGCTTAAAATCATCCGCGGTGCACGCCTGCGGGGCCAGGCGTGTCTTGTGTTTATAGTAATGGTACCAGTCTTCCGCCTGCAAGCGGCGCAACAACCATCGGGCCAGGAAATGATCTCGCGCGCCGCGCCGGCACAGAAACGAAATCTGAAAGTCGATCAGGTACGGCCGGCCGTCGGAGCCGTACAGAATATTCTCCCGCTTATTGGTGTCCACGTAGGCCACGTGGCGTTCGTGCACGGCCTGCAGCAATTCCCGCAGCGCCTGAAAAAATTCCGCTCCGGCGCCAAGCCCTGGCCGCAGATCCTCCCCCGGGATAAAAGCGTGGACGTATCCGGTCGTGCCCCAGGTCCCCAGAAACGTCGGAATCCCAGGCACGCCCTGCAGCGCCTTCAGAACAGCGACCTCGTGCCGCGCCGCCAGCCGCCCCAACCAGCGCAGCGGCAAGCCCTGGAAGGGCTGCGTGCGCTGAACCTTCAGCACCGCCAGGTGGGGCGATTCGGTGGCCATGGGCAGGTCCGCGCCGATTTTCCGCGCGTACAACCCGGTGACGGCAAAAAAATCGTGCTTGAAGGTTCGCACCAGCTGCCAGCGGTCTCCAGCGATTTGAATTTCCGCCGGAAGCGAGGCATAGTCCAGGGCGAAAAAACTTGCCGGCGGCTGGCGCGGAATCTCGGTGGAGCGGCGCCGGAAAAATGCGGGCATAGGCCTACCTACCTTCTTAAGATGTCTATCGTCGCGGATCCGCCCACGCCGATTCCCGCACGCCGCCGTCGCGAAGCGCGCCGAAGCCTCTGCCCCACGCCCGCTGCACCCAACGCCAAAACGACCCGTCAACTTCTTCTTAAAATAACAACTTGCCAAGAAAAAGGGCGACCTGAAGGGACCGGATGGCGACTCGGTGGCGTTGCCGCCACGAGCGTAAATGGATCCGCGTAGCGCGAACCAGTCCCCCGGGACACCGCATTTTAACGCGGTGAAGGGTGCATGACAGATTTGGCGCCCGTGCCGTTCCCAGTGCGCCCGTTTTGCGCAGCGAGGTAAGGACGGGACGTGATTGTACCGCACACGGCTATTAATGATCTATTCCAGAGGCTGGGCCAGCGTGCAACGGGCCCAAAAAAGCGGCGGGACGCCGCTTCTACTTTGACGAATGGTACGTCTCAATAGGAGCGGTGCGTCGTATATCATAGCCCAGCGGTCGCCGCGAGCGACTAAACTGCAGCGACGGGTGACGCCGGGCGAACTACCCCAGCCCGTGAACGGTTACGCGAAACTCAGCGCAGCTTCGGTTCCAGCACCGATTGCGTGCGAATCACAACCCGCGCTTCGCCGAGCAGATGAAAGCCTTCCACATGGATTGCACGCCGATGCAACTGCGCCACCAATACCGACAAATATTCGGTTTGGCCTAATTCATTGCGGCGATGCGAAAGCACCGCGGCTTGTTCCTCCGCTAAACGCAGCAGCTCCTGCACGGAGTTCTCGAAAAGTGCCTCGGAGATGTGCTCCTCATTTAACGCCAGGTAGTAGTGGTAATCCTCGCCCAGCGGAAGATCGAACAGCTTATCACCCTTGCAGGGCAGGCGCTCCACCAAGCCACGCTCTGGCAGGTTGGTGTTCGGAAAGCACGCCACTTCAGAAATCATTTGCGGTCCGCAGATGGCCGCCATATGGCCGCCCCCCGCCAACAGCCAGAGGTTGATATCAAACTCTCCGAGCGACTTGGTTTTGCGTGCATCGGCGACAAAAAGCTCGGGATGCAGGATGCGGTCATAGATTAACACCGACAGCCCCGCGCTCCGCGGCTTCTTGTGATGAACACCGCCCGCCGATTCCCTTCTGGTCTTCACGTTGTTTCCTCGCGTCCTTTTTTGCGGGCATTTCCCGCGGCCAATCTTTCACGCTTTCGTCATCCGGGTGCCGCCT
>JAJZKJ010000009.1 GCA_021804195.1 Acidobacteriota bacterium | reverse complement strand
GATTTCGCCCGGTCCCTGGAACCCGCGCCGGCCCCATCCGCGGCGGCGGGCGAGGCCGATGCCGCGGGCGAAACACCGGCGCCGGAGGTGACGCTTGCCGGATTGCGCGACCGCATTCGGGCCAATTTACTGCAATCGCGCCGGCACGCCGCCGAAGAAAATGCCCGCCAGCAGGTGGTGGATCAACTGCTGGCCCGGCATGATTTCCCGGTGCCCGAGGCGCTGGTGGAGCAGCAGGCGGAAGTGCGGCTGGAACGCGGCTTGCGATCGCTGATGCATCAAGGCCTGGATCCGCGGAGCATGAATCTGGACTGGAACCAGCTGCTGCGGGAACAGCATGAATCGGCGCGGGGCCAGGTCAAAGCGGCGCTGATCCTGGATCGCATCGCGGAACAGGAGCATCTGGAGGTGGACGAGGCGGAAATTCAGGCCGAATGCGAGCGGCTGGCCGCCCGCGGCCCGGAATCGCCGGCGGAGCTGCGCGCCCGGCTGGAAAAAAACGGCGGGCTCGACCGCCTGCGCGCCTCGTTGCGCCACGAAAAAACCGTGGAGTGGCTGCTGCAAGCCGCCGCTCCCGCCATGGCATCATGAAACATTCAGAATTATCCATTGCACGCCGGAAGCTGGCAGCGCGGACGCCGTACTGGGGCGGCGGGGAAGAGGATCCTCCCCAGGGCGCGCTGGTTCCGATGGTGGTCGAACAGACCAACCGGGGCGAACGGGCCTACGATATTTATTCCCGCCTGCTGAGGGATAATATTATTTTTATCGGCACACCGATTGACGATAATATTGCCAATCTGGTGACCGCGCAGCTGCTTTTTCTGGCGGCCGAGGATCCGGAAAAAGATGTATGGCTCTATATCAACAGTCCGGGCGGCTCGATTACGGCGGGGCTGGCGATTTACGACACCATGCAGTTCATCAAACCCGACGTGACCACCATCTGCATCGGCCAGGCGGCGAGCATGGCGGCGCTGCTGCTTGCCGCCGGGGCCCCGGGCAAGCGTTTCGCGCTGCCCAATTCGCGGGTGCTGATTCATCAGCCCTCGATGGGCGGGCTGTCCGGCCAGGCCACCGATATTGACATCCATGCCAAGGAAATTCTGCGGATGCGCGAGATCACCAATCAGGTGCTGGCCCAGCATACCAAGCAGGCCTTGAGCAAGATCGAGCGGGATGTGGAGCGGGATTTCATCATGAATGCCCAGCAGGCGAAAGATTACGGCATTGTGGATGAAATCATTTTCAAACACAAATAGACCGGCCGCCGGGCCGCGGGGCGGCAAACAACGAGGGGTATGGGCGTGCGCACAAAAAACGGCAGTGATGAGACCTTGCGGTGTTCGTTCTGTCATAAGAACCAGGATGCGGTGGCGAAGCTGATTTCCAGCCCCAACGAATATCCGCGCGCCTACATTTGCGACGAGTGCGTCTCGGTGTGCAATTCGATTCTGGAAGACGACCGCCTGCAGCCGGCCGCGCCGGGCATGGCGCAACTGCCCAAGCCGCAGGAAGTCAAAAGCTTTCTCGACGAATACGTCATTGGCCAGGAGCGCACCAAAATCAAACTGGCGGTCGCCGTCTATAACCATTACAAGCGGCTGCATATGAACCGCAGCCGGCCCGCCGGAGGCACGGAAGTCGAGCTGCAGAAATCCAATATTCTGCTCATCGGGCCCACCGGCACGGGCAAGACGCTGCTGGCCCAGACCCTGGCCAAAATGCTGGACGTTCCCTTCGCGCTGGCCGACGCCACGACCCTGACCGAAGCCGGGTATGTGGGCGAAGACGTGGAGAACGTGATTTTAAAGCTGCTGCAGGCGGCCGACGGCGATGTGGCGCGGGCCCAGCAGGGAATCATCTACATTGACGAGATCGACAAAATTTCCAAGCGCGACGAAAACCCCTCGATTACGCGGGATGTCAGCGGGGAAGGGGTGCAGCAGGCGCTGCTCAAGATTTTAGAAGGCACGGTGGCGCATGTCCCGCCCCAGGGGGGACGCAAGCATCCGCATCAGGAATTCACTCCGGTGGATACCACCAACATCCTGTTCATCTGCGGCGGGGCTTTTGTGGGGCTGGAAAAAACCATCGCCCGCCGGCTGGGACGGCGCGCGGTGGGCTTCCGCTCCGAAGAAGGCGACGCCCAGCAGGTCGCCGCCCAGGGGCTGCGCGACACCGAACTGCTCAGCCATGTGCAGCCGCAGGACCTGATCCGGGCCGGACTGATCCCCGAATTCATCGGCCGCTTGCCGGTGATTGGCGTGCTGGATGACCTCGACCGGGCGGCGCTGATTCAGATTCTGACCCGGCCGCGCAATGCCCTGGTGCGCCAATATCAAAAGCTGTTTGAATTTGAAAATGTCAAGCTTCGCTTCGACGATGACGCGCTGGCTGAAATCGCCGACGAGGCGCTGGCGCGCAAAGTGGGCGCCCGCGGCCTGCGCATGATTCTGGAAGAATTAATGCTGGAGCTGATGTATCACCTGCCGGCGCAGAAACGCGTGCGCGAGTTCGTGGTCACGCGCGAGATGGTCAAAAAGCGCGACATTGCCCTCCAAACCCTGGAAAAAGCCGGATAACCCTCCCTGCCGCGGACCGCAAATTCCCTCCCTTCAGGCGCCCGGTATTTTTTTCCTGTCTGAATCGCGGAGCCCCTCCGCGTCATCGTTTACCATGAAGCATAGCCGGAAGGAAGCGCCGCCAGCTTTATGAGCCGAGAAAAAATGGAAACCCGCCGTTTGCCCATGATGCCCATCCGGGATGTGGTCATTTTTCCGCACATGATGACCCCCTTTGTGGTGGGCCGCCAGAGTTCGGTGCGGGCACTGGAAGATGCCCTGGCGGCGGACAAGAAAATTTTTCTCGCCACCCAGCACGACGCCAGCGTGGATGAGCCCAAGCCGGAGGAGATTTACAGCGTCGGCGTGATCGCCGGCATTGTGCAAAGCGTGCGCCTGGCCGATGGCAATATCCGGGTGCTGGTGGAGGGTCTGGAGCGGGCCCGCATCGTCAGTCTGACCCTGGAGGAAGGCTTATTCCAGGCGGTGGTGCGGCCGGCGCCGGAGCGCGGCGAGGCCATGACGCCCCAACTGGAGCCGCTGACGCAGAAAGTGACCGGGCTGTTCGAGCAGTACGTCAAGCTGAACCAGACGCTCAATTACGAAACCATGCTCAATGCCGTGCGGGGCGAAGACGCCAGCCGCCTGGCCGACACCATCGCGGCCAATCTGCCGCTGAAGGTAGCCGAAAAACAGGAACTGCTGGAGCTCTATGAGCCCGGCCCGCGGCTGGAAAAACTGGCCGAAAAAATCAGCCTGGAAATCGAAAAGCTGAACGTGGACCGGGCCATCCAGGGCCGGGTGAAGCGCCAGATGGAACGGGCGCAAAAAGAGTATTACCTGAACGAAAAAATCAAGGCCATCCAGAAGGAGCTGGGGCGCGGGGAAAAAAGCGAGCTCGACGAGCTGAAGCGTAAGATCGAAGCCGCCGGCATGAACGCCTCGGCCAAGGAAAAAGCCCTGCAGGAGCTGAAGCGGCTGGAGCAGATGCCGCCCATGTCGGCGGAATCCACGGTCTCGCGCAACTATCTCGACTGGATGCTGGCCGTGCCGTGGAAAAAGCGGACGCGGGAACTGCGCGATATTCAGGCGGCGGAAAATATCCTGAATGAAGATCATTATGGGCTGGATTCAGTCAAGCAGCGGATTCTGGAATTTCTGGCGGTGCGCCAGCTGGTGAAGACGCCGCGCGGCTCCATTCTGTGTTTTGTGGGCCCTCCCGGCGTGGGCAAAACCTCGCTGGGCATGTCGATTGCGCGCGCCACCGGACGCAAATTCGTGCGCCTGTCCCTCGGCGGAGTGCGCGATGAGGCGGAAATCCGGGGGCATCGCCGCACCTATATCGGCGCCCTGCCGGGACAGATTCTGCAAATGATGAAGCGGGCGGGCGCCATCAACCCGGTGTTTCTGCTGGATGAAGTGGACAAAATGGGGGTGGATTTTCGCGGCGATCCGGCCTCGGCGCTGCTGGAAGTGCTGGATCCCGAACAAAACGCCACCTTCATGGATCATTACCTCGATGTGGAATACGACCTGTCGCAGGTCATGTTCCTCACGACCGCCAATGTGCTGCACACCATTCCGCAGCCCTTGCAGGACCGCATGGAGATTATCCGCCTGAGCGGATATACGGAGCAGGAAAAGCTGGAAATCGCCCGCCGCTTTCTGCTGCCCAAGCAGCGCGAGGCCTGCGGTCTGCGTCCGGAGCAGCTCACCCTGAATGAAGACGCGCTGCGCACGGTGATCAGCAGCTATACCCGCGAGGCGGGAGTCCGGAGCCTGGAGCGCGAAATCGGCAATCTGGCCCGCAAGATGGCCCGCCGCGTGGTCAGCGAAGGCAGCCAGGTTCAGGTGGAGGCCACGCCGGAGGTGGTGCGGGACATGCTGGGCGTGCCCAAGTACCGCGATACCCGCAACGAGGAACAAAGCGAAGTTGGCCTGGCCACCGG
This sequence comes from Acidobacteriota bacterium, assembly GCA_021804195.1. Next base: position 11,046 of record JAJZKJ010000009.1, on the reverse strand, counting down.
CCTGGCCTGGACGGAAGTGGGCGGCCAGATACTGCCCACCGAAGTCACGCTCATGGATGGCAAGGGCAAGCTGACGCTGACCGGCAAGCTCGGTGACGTCATGCAGGAATCAGCCCAGGCCGCGATGAGCTATATACGCTCCCGCGCCCACTTGCTCGGCCTGCCGCGGGATTTTTACCGCAATGTGGATATCCATGTGCATGTGCCCGAAGGCGCCATCCCCAAGGATGGGCCCTCGGCCGGCATTACCATTGCCACCGCCATCATCAGCGCCTTGACCCGCATTCCGGTGCGCCGTGATCTGGCCATGACGGGCGAGATTACGCTGCGCGGCAAGGTGCTGCCCATCGGCGGCGTGAAAGAAAAGCTGATGGCCGCCCATCGCATGGGCATTCTCAATCTGATCTTGCCGCGCGACAACGAAAAGGATCTGTCAGAAATACCAGAGCCGATTCGCGGGGCCATGAAGATCAGCCTGGTCACCAACATGGACGAGGTGCTGGGGCTGGCGCTGGAGGGTCCGCTGGTTCCCCTGCAGCCGGTGGAAACGGCAGTGCAGCCGGCTCCCATGGCCGAAGGCTTGCGCCAGTAAAGAATAAAATCCGTGGCGAGGCCGCTGGCTGAAGCCGGGTCATTCAGGTTGTATAGCAGGAAGTTCTGAGCCTGTCAGTTCCCAGGCGGGCGTGCCGGCGATATTGGCGGGACGTAAATAGCCGCCGGAGGTAAGGACGCGCAATCCCGATTGCAGCCGGGAGGCCGGTATCAGCGGCCGGAAAAAATCCGATAATTCAGGTTCGGTCGCCGCCAGCATGCATTCCAGATAACGAATGATGAAATTGGCCGCCGCGCCGGCTTTGGAATAAGTTTGAGCCAGCCGGGGCAACTCGGGCCAGGCCAGACTGGTGGCTTGCCACAAACCCAGACCCTCGCGCCGGCCCAGCCGCAGCACCCATGCGGCGGACTGAAGTTTTTCCAGGGCTTCCGCGATGGCCAGTTCCGAGGTTTTCTCGCCGCCAACCGCCCGCCGCAGCTCGGGAATGGTTTGCGGATGAGGCGCCCGCAGCAGTTCGAGTATCTGCACGCTCAACGGTGACTGCCGGCCCATGCGCATTTGCCGCCGCACGCCGCCGGCGAGGTCGCGTTCGCCGATCAGCGAGTAGGCCCAGGGAAAGCATTCCCGCCCGATGTAAACCGGCACGGGCCAGAGCGGAGTTTCAATGACTTGCTGCTTTTCCAGCGCGATTTCCAGCTCCTGCAGCATGATTCCGTCGGTGCCGGCGAGCGTTTCGGTGCGCCAGGCCAACGACGGAGGCGCCGAGGGCCAGGGGCTGAGAGGAGCGAGGCCCTGGGCCGTAATCCAATCCTGAAGCGGAGTGGGGGCGGGCGATTCGCCGGCCATGGCTCGCCAGCGGGCGTGCCTGACGGTTTCCAGTTCGCTGAGGGTCGTGAACATAAAGTGGCTATGACGCTGAGATACTAGAATATCGTGTTGAACTCGGCCTACGATGAAGAGAATGCGCGTAAACTGACTCCAGCCATGCCGGTCCGCATCGATGCCCATCAGCACTTTTGGCGCTACCAGCCGGAGGAGTACGGCTGGATCGGCGATGACATGGCGGGCCTGCGCCGTGATTTTCTGCCGGAAGATCTCAAGCCGCTGGCGGAGGGCGCCGGGGTGTGCGCGACGGTCGCCGTGCAGGCCCGGTGCAGTCTAAAAGAAACCTGCTGGCTGTTGGATCTGGCCCAGGCGAATCCGCTGATTCAGGCCGTGGTGGGGTGGGTGGATTTATGTGATCCGCGGGTGCGCCCCCGGCTGGCGGAACTGGCCCGGAATCCCCGCCTGCGCGGCTTGCGGCATACGCTGCAGGACGAGCCGGATGACCGGTTCATGCTGCGCGAGGATTTTCGCGCCGGCCTGCGTCAGCTGGCAGCCTTCAATTTATCGTATGACTTATTGATCCATCCCCGGCATCTGCCCATTGCCTGCGAGTTGGTGGCGCGTTTTCCCGGCCAGCGCTTTATTGTTGATCATCTGGCCAAACCCGCGGTGCGCAGCGGAACCCGCCAGCCCTGGGCCCGCGATCTGGCCCGGCTGGCGCGCTATCCGAATGTGGCGGCCAAAGTTTCGGGGCTGGTTACCGAGGCGGATTGGACGCAGTGGCGGGCGGGCGATTTTGATTTTTATTTCGAAACCGCGCTCGAGACCTTCGGGCCGAAACGGCTGATGATCGGCTCTGACTGGCCGGTCTGCACGGTGGCCGGAGATTATGAAAAAGTTTTGCAACTGGCGGGCAATTACATGCAGCGCCTGAGCGAACCGGAGCAGGCCATGATCTGGGGCGGCACGGCCTGCCAATGGTATGGCCTCCAGCCCAAAACTTTTCATGACGGCGCGGGTATGCTGAGTGCGGCGCAATGACAGCGCACGGCCGCGGCTGGGTCAACAGGCAAAAAACTTCAGGGCCGGCGTTCGCGCCGTTCGATCAGGCGTGGTCCGGCGCGCCAGTTTTCATTCAACAATAACTGCGTAAGGGGCACTTCCGCGGAAATTTCCGCCAGCAGAATTTCGTGCGCCGGATGGCGCCGCAGCGCCGGCGCGATCAAAAATAAGAGCGGCGCCGCAGGGGCCAGTTCCCGGCCGGGGAAATAGCCGGCGGCCTGCAACCGCCCGTCCCGATGCAGTTGGCGGATACGCAGCCAGTATTCCAGGGCCTGCAAGGGGAAATCGGCATCTTCGCTGGTCTTCAGCTCCAGAATGCAAATGCGGCCGGCACGGTTCAGCAGAAGTAAATCCAAACGGCCCGCATCACCGGCAACGGAAACCACGACCTGCGAATAGACGCGGTCTGGATTCCAGTCCGGGTCGAGGTTGCCTAAATCGTTCCGGAGCAGAGATTGCAGCCACGCTTCGGGCTGGGTGGTGTACCAGATATTTCGTTCGTGAACGTCTTGCGGGAACATGGCGCCCAGGCTGTCTGGTTTGGCGCGCCGAAATTGGCAAAGCTGGCTGATCCAATGCTGAAACAAAGGCCAATTTTCCGCCGTCAGCGGGGATTGCTCTTCTCCGCCCAGGCCAAATACGAATTCAGCCTCGCCCCGTTCCAATCCGCGCGCTTGCCGGGCGATTTCCAGGCCATGCAATTGCAGGCATGCCCCGCCGGAGCCATCGCGCTCAAGTTTCACGGATGGGCAAATCGCCTCGGCCCGATGGGCCAACTCCCTGGCTGTTGCGGAAAATTCCCGGCTGGAATCGGGAGCCCGGCCAATTTGTGAGACCAAAGCCGGCAAGGGCAGAGGTTCCGGCTGGCTCAAGGGCCTTTCGTGCGAGAACAGCCAAAGTTGAATGGGGCGATCCTTGCGCAAGCCGCTGATGCGAAGCGCCGCTGTCTTCCATGCCGATTGGGGCAGAACCACTGGGGATGATTCCAGTCCATCAGTCATCTCCGGGCTTGTGTCCGGAAAAATCAGATGCCATCCTGCCGGAATTCTTCTGGGCGGCCGCGTCTGTAAACTATGCCGCCATAGGAGAAGCTGGGTGAGTGCCGCGTCGTGGGCCGCCCGATTTTCGCATGGTCCGGTGGCCAGAACGGCCATGAACTGTCCGCCCGATTCCAGTAGGACTTTGGTCCAGGGGGAACTCGTGGGTCCGCAAATGCGAGCTTTCCATTCCGGCCAGTGCTGGCGAATGGCGGCCAGCAGTTGAAGCCGGAATTCTTCCCGATCCTGACTGATATTTTTTCCCGCGGCCCGGGGACGCAGCCAGACGGCCTGGGATCGGCTCTGGCCCATGCGGCGGCACAAAAGGCGCAAATGGCTGCCTCTCATGGTGGCGGATTCGATGCGGCGCACAATGTTATAAGCCGGCGACCACCAATGGGCAACAACCCAACCTGCCTGGGTTTCCAATGAATATCCGCAGGCTTCGCCGCCGAGAAACATGCTTGAGCCGTCCGCTTCGAACAGTTCACAGTCGGGATGGAGCAGAAAAAATTGCCGTACGGTCTGCGCTATGCTGGCGGCTTCGAGCCGGGTTTGTGCGGGGCTGGCCATGATGGCTGGGGACAATATAGTGCGCGCTTGGCCATCATGTCATCCCCGCAAAAGAGGAGGGTCGCCGTGGCTTGAAATTCCCGGCCCGAAAAACGCATCATGATGACAGAGACCGCCATGGCCACACAAGCCCACAAGCTGGAAATTTCAGCCGATCCGGATGCCGAGTTGGTGGCCGCCGCGCAGCAGGGAGACTTGCATGCCTTCGACATTCTGGTGCGGCGGCACGAAAGCCGTATCTATCGTTTGGCCGAACGGATCACCGGGAACGCCCAGGATGCTGAAGATGTGCTGCAGGAAGCGTTTCTAAACGCCTACCGCAAGCTCTATCAATTTCATGGTGAATCTCATTTTTACACCTGGCTGGTCCGGATCACAGTCAACCAGGGCTTGATGCGGCTGCGCCGGCAGAAACGCCGGAGCATGGTTTCGATCACGGGTGAAACCGAATCTGGAGCAACCGCGCCGCTGGAGCTCCGGGATTGGAGGTCGAATCCGGAACAGCAATTTGCCGCTGAAGAAATGGCCGCGGTGCTCAATCGCGGCATTGCCGGCCTGGCGGCGCCCTATCGCATGGTGTTCCAACTGCGCGACATCGAAGAGCTATCGAATCAGGAAACCGCCGATATTCTGCATCTCAGCGTGCCGGCGGTAAAATCCCGGTTGTTGCGGGCGCGTTTGAAGCTGCGGGAATTGCTAGCTCCCTATTTTGACCGCGTTCCGGCCGGCCCCTTAGCATCTCATGCCGGGGAAAATCGTGAGGAGAAGCCAGTCACATGAACTGCCGGCAATTTCAAATGCGAATGAGCGAATTTTTGGATGGGGACTTAACCGGCAAGCCCTGCGCCGAATGCCGCGATCATATCCGCAAATGTGCGGAATGCCAGCGCATTTTAGAGAGCTGCCGGGACACGATCGCCTGGTTTCGCCGGGATGCGGCTGGAACCGGCCCCTTGCCGGCGGCGCTGCATGACAAAGTGATGCGCACGATTCAGTCCCGGGGTAATCCATCGCGGCTGGCCTCGCGGTCCTGAAGCTCCAGAAAACTTTTGCCGCACTGTTTGCATCAAGCTGCACGATGCTGGGTTTCATTTGGCGTGGCTGCCGGCATGCGCGCCTGAGCTTTCCCATGAGCCCGCGCGCGCGGCCCGAGCAGGTATTGAATGAAATGCCGCATGTAACCTGTCTCGATTGCGGACGCGAGTTCTGGTACGACTGGAGCCGCATGCATCTCAGCCGGGAGCGCGTTCCGGCGGTTGCGCCGAAGCGTGATGCGGCCTGACACCGTGCGCCCAGCGCACCCGCCGCACCCCTCCATATCATTGAGCAGGTAAGTTCCCGGCGCCTGCTGATCGGCTAAACTAAACTCAGCCGCAAGGAGACTCGGTCTATTTTTCCCGATGCGGCGGAGGAAGCTGGTCTTGCCGAAAAAAAATGCATCTCAGACGGCCGCATCCACGCTTAAACCCGCGGCCAAACCCGTGCGTCCGCTGGCGGAAAACTTTGTCCGCATCTGGGCGCCGACCCTGGTGACTGCATTATTCATCATTACCTTCAACGTGCAGGCGTTCGAGATTCCTTCGGGCTCGATGGAGAAGACGCTCAAGATTGGCGACCATGTGCTGGTGGACCGCATCAGATTCGCGCCGGCTGCCCGCTACATGCATGGCATCGTGCCGTATCGCAGGCTGCGGCATGGCGATATTGTGGTCTTTATGTCGGTGGTGCAGCCGGATCTGCATCTGGTCAAGCGGGTGATCGGGCTGCCCGGCGACCGGATTCGATTAGTGAATAAGGTGGTGTATCGCAATGGGGTGGCGCTCAAAGAGCCCTATGCCATTCACCAGCCGGGCATTGACCCGGGCCGGGATGATTTTCCCACCCAGGGACTGCCTTACGGAGCGACACCGCAGTGGACGGCCACGTATGCCCAGTACGTTCATCATGGCTGGCTGGTGGTGCCGCCCGGCCATTTTTTCGTCATGGGCGACAATCGCGATATTTCCTATGATTCGCGCTACTGGGGCTTTGTTCCCGACCGCAATCTCATCGGCCGTCCGGTGATAGTTTACTGGTCCTACCGGGCGCACGAGCGCGACAATGGCTACGCGAATATGGGTCAGCGGATGCGCTCATTCTTTTCGACCCTGATTCATTTCCCGGTACGCACCCGCTGGCTGCGTACCTTTCATCTGGTGCGGTAGGCCGTGCCATGGCAGGGCAGAGCATAGATGCCGGGACCCCAGCGCCGGTCAAGGCTCACCGGCGGTTTTGGCGCTGGTGCCTGGGGGCGATCACCGCCCTCATTCTGCTGGGCTTTTCCGCTCCATTTTTTACTTTAGTCAAGGGCCGGGGCAGAATTCTGGCCGCGCTGCGGGCCGCGCTGGGCCGTTCGGTGCAGGCGCAATCGGTGCATCTGGTATTAATTCCCTGGCCGGGATTTGAGCTGGATCAACTGCAAGTCGCCGATGACCCCGCCTATGGATACCAGCCCATCATCCGCGCGGCGGAAGCGACGGCAACCTTGCGGTTGGCGGCTTTATGGAAGGGCCGATTTGAATTTTCCAGCATCGAGCTCGATCGCCCCAATTTAAATCTGGCGCGTTCGCGCCAGCGGCGCTGGAATCTGGCCGCACTGGTGGATCGCTCCGCGCGCCGCATTCCCGCGCTGGAACGACGCGCCGTTTCACGCCGGAAGCCGGCCCGGCTGCCCTTTCCTTTTTTGAAAATACGCCAGGGGCGGATTAACTTTAATTTGAACGGCGCGGAGACGCCGTTTTATCTGCGCCGGGTTCATGCCGATATTGGGCAATCGGGCGGACGCTGGACCTTCAGCATGCGGTTTGTGCCGGCCCGCACCGATCTGAATTTACATGATTTAGGCCAGGTCATGGTTCAGGGCTGGTGGCAAACCGGCCCGGCGCCCTGGCGGCGCCTGCCGTTTCTATTGCGGGCACAACTGGAACAAACATATATAGCGCCATTTTCCGCATTCTGGCTGGGGCATGAAGGATCACTGGACGGCCTGTTCAACGCGCAATTGCGGTTGAGCGGCAACGGCAAGGATTTTCAAATCCAGGGCCAAATCGCAGGCCAGAGCTTGCACCGGCTGGATTTACTGCCCACCAGCTGGCGCCCGCGCATCCAGTTTCAAGCTGCTTACAGCACCCGGCAGGACCGGTTCACGCTCCAACGGGCAAGTTTGGATTCCATACCGGGGCTGCAACTTTCAGGCCGCATCGCGCATGTGCTGCATCAAGCACGTCCTCACTGGAATTTGCGTTTGCGGAAGGTGAAGCTGGCGGATCTGTTGCCTTTGGCCGCCATCTGCAAATCCGGCCTGTCGTCTTTTCAACCCCAGGGCTGGCTGGAGGGGGATCTCGATTGGCGAAGCCGCGCTCCGCACTGGCAAAAGAACAGCACCTTGCGCCTATACCATGCTGCCTGGTCATCGCCGGGCATGAAAATTCAGGCCGCGCGGGCCGTAACGTGGCAGATAGACCCTCAGATTTGGCGGTTGCCGCAGACCCCGGTCAAAATCGTCCTTCCCGGCCATGCTCCAGCCTCGGCTCGCATCAGCGCCTGGCTGACGCCCCGGATTTATCAAATTCATCTTGCGACCTCCGCCATGGCAAGCCGCCAGTGGAGAGCCTTGCAGCGGCTTTTAACCGCGCCACCGGCCTGGCTCGGCGGCTTACGAGGCACCGTTCAGGCTCAAGCCTGGCTGCGGGCTGGCTGGCGCGACTTCCGCCATCCGCAATGGAGCGGGCGAGTGCGGCTGCGCTCCGCGTATTGGCGCTGGCCGGGGAGAATCCGGCCGATTCCTCTGCAACAGGCAGAGGTTCGCTATCAATCCCAAACCGCCTGGATGCGTCTGCAGGGCCGGCAGCAAAAATTGAATTGGCGTGTTTTTCTGAGAAAAAATCCAGATGGGTCGCTGCGTTTGCGCCTTGACTCCACGCAGGGCGACTGGACTCAATGGGCGAGCTTGCTGGGATTGCGGCACCGGCATGGATTGCAATCGTGGCTGCGCGGCTCCGGCTTTGAACCGCCTCGATTTTCGCCGCATCGCATTACCGCCAGTTTGAACCTGGGCGATCTGCGCTGGCGGCACGCGCGGCTGCGGGTTCGCGCGATGGTGGAGATGCAGCCCGATCGCTGGAACTGGACCAGCGCCCAGGTATTTGTCCAGCAGGGAGTGCTGACCGGCACGGGGATCTGGAATCGCTCCGGCTGTGAATGGCAGGCCCAGGCCGCCAGTCTTCCCTTGCGCCGGCTGTGGCCCGGTTTCGGGCTGTCCGGATACTGGTCAGGCCCGCTGCGAGCGGATCTTCGCGGCTGCGATCCTGCACTGGGTTGGAATATGAGCGGCATGGCGGTGATACGCGCGCCGCAACTGCCACGCTGGAGCTTGCGGTCCGGTCAGAGTCCATTGCCAATTCCACCCACCCGATTAATCACGGCGTCTTTCAATGCCAGTCCCGGCCGAATTCAATTACATCAACTGCAATGGCTTCCCATTTTGACGAGAGCAGAAAATAAGCGGCCCACCCCGGAGTGGCCTCGCGGCATCTGGCGCGGCACGGGCGGCTGGTCGCGGACAAATGGCTGGCGTTTGCATTTCATCAGCCCGGCTGGCCGCGGCTTGACTCTGGCGCATGCGCCAGTCACTCCGGCGGGCGTGCGAAAGCCACAGTCCCGGCCGGCATCCGCGGCAAAAAAACAGCATTCCTAAATATCATGAAGTTGCCTGCGCAAACTGCTACTTCCGCTCTGGCCCGGGAATGTGCGCGAAAATTGGCCCAGGTGCAATGGAATGAACATCATGCCGGGCCGCATCGTCCAGTGCGGTTGACGGCGCTTGAAGTCAACGCCTGGCTGGCATCGCCATGGGGACGCCGCCATTTGCCCGCGGCCGTTACTAGAATCCAACTGGCCTGCCGGCCAGGCTGGGTGCAAGGCCAGGCCGAGGTGAACTTTTCGCTTTTGCCACGACTTGCGCACGGGACATGGGAAACTTTAGCTGCGGCATTGCTGGCCGGCCCCCACCATATCAGCGCCGCCGCACGGGTGGTCAGCGCCCGGGCGCCCGCGGCGCGGCTGCGGTTGAGTCAAGTGGGGCTGGATGGACGGCAGGTATCCAGTTGGTTACTGCAGTTGATTTTGCGCGAATATGTGCTGCCCCGGCATCCCCAATGGGGACAGAACCTGCAGATCAAGCTGCCTGCCGGGGTGAAATCGGTGGAGATGGGGCGGGATTGGGTGCGCCTGGAATATGCTTAAAAGGGACTGGAATTCCGAGCTTCATCCCAGGGGCAGGCATCAGGAAATGCGCGGATCGGAATAAAAATTAAACTATTGTGTTTCGCGGCATGTTTATGCTACTGTCACAGCCGTGAGTCCTGGAGAGGTCAGTACACCGGGACACGACAAAGGAGACTACCGAATGCGTAGTTTTGTGCGAATGAATCTGGCTGCTCTCCTGGCGTGGGGGATGGTTTGCCTGCCCTTGTCCGCGGCACCCGCGGCGATGGTGACTCCTCTGGCGGGAATTGTCAGTCTTAATGGTCAGTCGGTCGTGAATGGCTCGGCGGTTCTGCCGGGCGATGCCATTCGCGTCAGCGCCCAGGGGGGCGCCCGTCTGACGCTGCCGGGCACAGCGGTGCTGGCCGGCGCTAACAGCCGCTTCAAGCTGGCGGCCAATGCCATCCGGCTCAACTACGGCACCCTCAAGGTGTCGGGCCGCGAGGCGGTTCAGTCGGGAATGGAAACCATCGCTCCGGCGGCGGTTTCGGGTGTCTTCACCGTGACCCGGCTGAGCAGCGTGCTCTATGTTTCCGCCAATCGTGGCGCGGTCCGCGTCACGGCCGGCAGCAAGAGCTATAATATCGCGGCCGGAAAAGCCATGCGCTTCCAGACCGCGCCGGCGGCGGCGGGTTCGGGCAGTTCGGGCTTGCCGGTAGCGGCGGTGGTGGGCATCGCGGCCGCGGCCGCGGTAGTCACCGGCGTGGTGGTGCACGAGGCGACCAAGTGCAGCAACTGCGTTCCGGCGTCAGTCAGCCCCTCGTTCTAATTCATTGCCATCATGAATATCAACCGGCCTGGAATTCCAGGCCGGTTTTTTTTGTGCCAAAATTGTATTTGCATTTGGCGCGAAATCAGGTATATTGCTTGCAGTCCTGCTCAAGCCATGGGGAAATATCAGGACGACGACAAAGGAGACGGGATATGCGTTTGATGCGTTTGAGTATGGCGGCTCTCCTGGCCTGGGGGATGGCATGCCTGCCCTTATCCGCGGCTCCCGCCGCAATGGTCACTCCTCTCGCCGGGACGGTCAGTCTGAATGGCCAGTCAGTGGTGAGCGGGTCTGCCGTATTGCCGGGAGATGCGATTCTGGTGAGCGCGCAAGGCGGGGCGCGGCTGACCGTGCCGGGAGCGGCGGTTCTGGCCGGCGCCAACAGCCGGTTCCAGTTGCAAGCCAACGCCATCCGGCTCAGCTATGGCACGCTTAAAGTTTCGGGCCGGGAAGCGGTGCGGACGGCGCGGGAAACCATTACGCCGGTGACCCCCGGGGTTTTTACCGTCGTGCAAACCGCGGACGTGCTGTATGTGGCGGCCAATCGCGGCGCATTGCGCGTTGTGAGCGGACGTAAAACTTATACGATTGCGGCTGGAAAAGCCATGCGCTTTCAAACCGCTGGCGCCGGGATGGGCATGGGCAGCAGCAGCCCTACCGTTGGCTGGCCCGTCGCCATTGGCGTGATTGGCGCGGCGGCGGCCGTGGTGGGTGTTATTGCCTATGAAGCCACCAACTGCTCCGGCTGCGTGGCCAGCCCTTCGTACTAAACCGGTCATCAGCAATCATTCCTAAAAATATTCAGCCGGCCGGGAGTTTCCCGGCCGGTTTTTTTATGGGGCATTATCCCGGATAGGGCTGGCCCGGCCGCACGATGCGAATATCGTGATCGGCAAAGCTGAAATGCGCCCCCGGCAGCC
>JAJZKJ010000343.1 GCA_021804195.1 Acidobacteriota bacterium | reverse complement strand
ACGGTTCGCCGGATACCTTGCCCATCGGTGAATTGAATAAGCCGATTGCCGTTGTGGTTACTGATGCTCGCCATGATTTAATCCTTTCGCAAAGAAAGCCCAAGCCGCTTCGCAATGCGGCCCGCACAATCAAGCCGCAGCGTGTTTTGCCTTGCCATGAATCGCCCGATTGAACGCGGATTGACGCCAGAATCAATCGAGAGCCTGTAATACGACAAGCCCGATTCTTTAATGGCCTGCCGCAACGTATTTTCAATTTCAGTATTCATAACGACTAACTATACCCTATCCGTGTTGCCTTGTCAAGTGCCTATGCAAATATTTTCGCCAAGGCCAGCAGCGGACTAAGTTTTTCGGCCAGTAAAGCCATCGCCGGCATCAGGCTTGGACGTTTTGGCGTTGCCATCCGGCGGACAATAGCCTGAGGCATCAACCGCAGACACTGGCAGCAGATAAAATGCTCGCCTATTTGTGTCGCATGACGCCAGCAGGCCGGTTTATGGCAGCGACTGCACCGCATGGAAGTAAGACAACCGCAGTCTTTGCAAAGCATACCTTTAACTCCCGATTAAACGCCCGTAGCCGCGCCGGTATCCGCAGACGTCTGATTACCCGCCTTGGCGTCCAGCGGTGCAATGGTAGGCGATTGTGCAAGCGTATCGCCGCTTAAAAGCGCCGCACGAAAGCCGTATCTTCGCAGGCAGGCTTTGAGTAACCGCCGAAAGCGTATCGTTGCCGGTATGCCGCTTGGGACGGATACCAGGCGGATTGTCCAAGTTTCCGGCGCGGCTTTGGCCGGCCTTGGTGCAAGCGGCGGGAATATCAAGGCTCGTTGTTTCATGGCAGCGGCTCCCAGAAGGTGGGGTTCAGGTCGAAAGCTATTGCCCTTGCTCTGGTGGTACGGCTCTTCCACTGCCGTTGCCGGCTGGGCGGACGCGGCCCAAGAATGTGCTTTGTCGCCTGCCGTCGCTTTTCACGCTCGCGTAACTCGGCGAGAATCTCTTGCTGATGCAAGCGAAGAAAATCCCAATCGCCGCCATCCAGAAAATCCGCCGGGCCGGCAATGCGGACGTTGCCGGATTCGTCGGCAAGGTGCAGGTACACGCCAACGGCAGAAAGCTTTCTCAAGAATTGTTCAACGGCACTATGCGTAATCATTGGCGCACCTCCGGGGTGGCGGCGTAATCAGTGTCATCCTGAGGCAATGGCGGCCCATCATCGGCGGCGTCGGGTATGTCATGCTCCGGGGTGGTAACAGCGGTAACGGTAACGTTATTCGCCGGTTCTTCGGGTTTTAAGGGTTTCGTTACCGTTACCACGTTACCGTTACCGTGAATGTACAGGTTTTTTGGCCTGCCGGGGCCGTCCGGCGTCGAGTCCCATCGGCCAAGTCCAGCGGATACCAAGGCCTGCAGGGCCGCCTCTGCCGAACCTGCACTGCGATAAGCTCTCATGCCATGCGCCAACTCCCGAACCGTACACCTGCCGCCTCTGGCCACAACCCAGGCAATCAGGCCGGCTTGCGGGTCATTGCCATCACTCTCGCCGGCGAGCATCGAATAGACTCGCTTGGCCTCGTGGGCCGCCCAGCGCGTAAGCGTGATGCCATCGCGCATGCTCTGGCTGTCCACCATGACGGCGCTGGGGCATCGGCACAACGAAAAGATTAAAGCGAACCGCGCCGCATAGGCTTCAAGTTTGGACCACGCGGCAGCCTGCCGGTCATCGGTCAGGTCGTCCTGCTCGGCGGCGTGTTCGTCAAAAAAAGCTACCCACGCCTGCCTCGCGTCATCATCCAGCGGCAGCAGCATAGGTTCACGCGATAGGTCGCCGTCGGCGTCAATGCTTTCGTCCAATTCGAGAGCGAGCAGGTCGCCTACCAGTGCATCCATCGCCGAGTACACGACATGCGGGACGGTGGCATCAGTCCATCGTTTAGCCGGACTTGGCGGAAGGACAAAAAGGATTCTCGCCGCAAGGCCGGAATCGAAGGATTCCGCCGTCAGGCATCGCCGTAATGTTCCCGGCTGGATGGTTCCGCATACACTCACTGCCGCATGCGGGACGTGGATATGACGTTGGCCGGTTTTTCGATCAACGCTTAAGTGACCTGCGCGGTGCATCGAGAGCCATGCAGGCAGGTCAGCGCCGGCGCGCGAAGCATAGCGGTCGAAACTCTGGAGCCAGCCGGCAAGCTCGTCTCTCTCGAGTAGTATGCCTCGCGGATTTTCGGCGAGCATCGCGGCAACCGCCTCTACCGTGGCGTCTGATGTATACAGGCGGCGGCATGTAGGCGGCTCTGGCGCTGCAACCGGCTCGCTTGGTGCTTTGCTGCGGCGGCGCGCAATCCGCTCGTCATCAAAAGCCTGCCTATCCAACTCATGCTTCCGCATATCGCGCCTGTATTGCTCAATCAATTTTTGCTGCCGCCGGCCTAACGGCTTCACGCCCGCATCATGCGCGGGCGACTTGAGTTTGCCGCTCGGCATCACAACAGCCGACCAAAGTACTGCCGGCTCGCTCCATGAGGCTTTTAGCGCAATGCGGCGACTATTACCGACGGCGCTCGCAAGCATAGCGAGCAGTGGCCACGCCACGGCCTCCGGCGCGCATGGCAGCGCGGCGGCAACCGCAGATACATACTCGCGCACCACAGGCGGCAGGCAGTCCAGCGGCAGTGGCTGATACTCTGCGGCAGGCTCCGTCGCAGGTGGCGCAACAGCGGCAAGTGCTGCAGATAGCCGGGCAGCAGCGCTATCCAGCTTGCCGCCGTCGCACAGGTCGCGCACTGCCTCATGCGCGGCCGCTATCAGTCTGCGCCGTGATGCATGGTCGCGGACGGCTCCAGCGTAGCGTCGCCAGTTCGCGCCACCAGGCACCGCGTCGAACAGGCGCAACAAGTGCTGCCGGTCATACTGGCCAAGCTCTCGCAGGCGACTCTCTACCGCAGGCCAGTCCACCGTTACACCTTGCGCGCGTAGTGTGCAGATAGCCTCGTACACTGGACGGTTTTCGTCATCCACTATATTTGCCGGCGCGCCCACAATGCCGATAGCCGCGTCAACGTCATCCATGTTGGTAAGTGCGAGCAGGCTGCCGAGCAGGCTCTCTTCGTCCGAGATGGCCGCGGCCGGGTCATAGGCTGGCTCTACTACAGCAGCAGCGGCAGGCACAGCCCCATGTGGTCGGGGGCGGCCGGTAGTGGTATGTCCGTTGGTTTTTTTTTCAGTGTGGGGTATCATCGGGGAATCCTTTCGTTTTCGCCGGCGCGGGCTGCTACCCTGCCGGCTTTTTTTTTATACTTTTTGGTCGGCGGCGAGCAGCGTGCTCATGCTTGGCCCTCCGCTCGCTGGATGTAGTCCAGCAGGCTCGCGCGGCTGTAGCGCACCGCCCTGCCCATGCGGATAGCGGGCAGCTTGCCCGCGCGCGTCAGGCCCCACAGCGTCCGCTCGCAGCAGCAGAGCAGCCGTGCGGCCTCGCGCGAATCCACGAGCAATGGCGGCTCTGGCGGCGGCGTCGTGTGCAACAGGTCAGTCATTTTCCGACCTCCGCGAGATCGGAA
>JAJZKJ010000342.1 GCA_021804195.1 Acidobacteriota bacterium | reverse complement strand
ATTCGGCGTTTTCCAGGGCGATTCTAGGGATATCAGTTTCAGAAAAACTGCCCGTCAATAGCTTCCATCATCAGGGCATAAAAACGCTCGGGAGCGGTCTGCGCATCACAGCCCGTGCGGTCGAAGATGATTTTCCGGAAGCCTTCGAACTCGATGATGGCGATTTTCCGTTCTTTATCGCCGTCCAGTGGCACCCGGAAGAATTAACTGCTTCCCCCCAACACCTGGCCTTATTCCGGTCGTTTCTAGCCGCGATTCAATAACGCCCTTTCACATCCAACATTGCCTTGAGGTGTGACTTTCCCGCCACACCAAGGCCGAAGATGTTGCATGACTGCAACAGTTCACCTCTGAAGCTATATTTTGCATCTCATTGCATAAAAAAGACTTGCCGTGGTTCTGGCGAGCTATGTCACGATGGAAAAACTGCATGGCCATGCAAGCGACCATTTCGCAGCCGGTCAGTATATCGGGCAACGGACTGCACAGTGGCTCGGAGGTCAATTTAAAATTGATCCCGGGCGCGGTGGGGCGTGGCATACAGTTCCGCCGCACCGATCTCGAAGATTTTGTGGTCGAGGCGCATGCCGGGAATATCGCCAAGGTCAGCTATGCCACCAGTCTGATGAAACGCGGCGTTTTCATTTCCACCACGGAACACCTGCTTTCGGCCTTAATGGGGTGCGGGGTGGACAACGTCAGTGCCGAAATTGACAATCTGGAACTCCCCATCCTGGATGGCAGCGCCCAGCCCTATATCGAAATGCTGGATGCCGCGGGGTTGAGAACCCAGCGCCGGCCACGGCAGGCCATCTGTATTGTCGAGCCGCTTGAGCTGGAAGAGGACGGCAAATTTATCGGCGTCTATCCCGGTGACGGCTATCATCTGCATTACGAAATCAATTTTCCCCACCCGGCGATCGAGAAGCAAAGCTTCGACCTGGAATTAACCCCCGCCAACTACCGCCGTGAGCTGGCGCCGGCCCGGACGTTTGGATTTTTACGGGATGTGGAAGCCATGCGCCGGCAGGGGCTGATTCGCGGCGGCGGCATGGACAATGCGGTGGTATTAGACGACCGGCGGGTCGTCAATGGACCCTTGCGCTTCGACGACGAGTTCGTGCGCCACAAAATGCTCGACCTGATCGGCGATCTGGCATTGCTGGGATTGCCGCTGCAGGGCCGGGTGGTGGCCAATAAGGCCGGCCATGCCCTGCATACCGCCCTGGTCCGGCGTCTGCTGCGCGAAAAGTCTCACTGGAAGCTGGTGGAAACAGCGCCCCATGAACTGGCTGCCGCGGTCTGAAGCATCACCCGGCCTGGCTGGCGCGGCGTCCCAATTCTGAAGTGACGTTCCGCGATTCCCGGGACTTCTATCAAGAACTCAGCAATTGATTCCAGGTGCGGTGATACGGTTTCATGCAGTGCTGGCAGCGCAGGCCATAGCTGCCATCGAGGCCGCGAGCGCGAATCCATTGATGGCGGCAGGCCAGCTCCAGCAGGCGGCGTCCCAGCCCGCGCCGATGCATTTTGGGTAAAGACCGGGAGCTGACAGAAGGCAGTGAAATGGAAGGGGATGTCATGGCAGCCATTACGTTTTTGAACCAATAAATTCGAGCCAGGCTGACGCTGCATGTCGAGTTGCCGCCCGCTCGACCCGTACGATGCCGCCGCCTATGGAACTGCCGCTCAGATTCGATTCGCCCGAAGAAACGACTGCCCATTACGGGAAACATAAGGCCTCAATTTCTCCGACCATCTCCCGAGTTTCCCTTTGGAACCGGACCCTGGCTGAAGCGGGCCAAGTCATGAGCTAGTGACACTCATCCAGCCCACGATTTACAATGACTGCGCATGCCCGATTTATTTGAACCGCCGCGCTATATTGTCATCGAAGGCCCCATTAGGGTGGGCAAGAGCACGCTGGCCGGCATTCTGGCCGAGCGCATGGGAGCCCGGTTGCTGCGGGAACCGGAAGAAAATCGCCATCTCAACGCTTTTTATGCCGGCCAGCCCGGGGCCGCGTTCCGGGCCCAGATGTATTTTTTGCAGTCGCGCTACCAACAACTCGCTCCCTGGGGTCCGGGCCGGCCGCGCGATCCTTTGGTCTCCGATTACCTATTCGAAAAAGATAAAATTTTTGCCTGCCTGAACCTGAGCGATGACGAACTCGAGGTTTACAACCCCTATTACGAAATGTTCCATGGCCAGATTCCGGTGCCCGACCTCGTAATTTACCTGCAAGCCGGAGTGCCGGTCCTGCGCGAGCGGCTGGCCCGGCGGCGCATGCCCGCCGAACGCGAGCTGTCACCCGAATATCTGGCCGAAGTGGTGCGCGCCTACGATCATTTCTTTGCCCATTATGCGCAAAGCGATCTGCTGGTGATTGACACCTCGGAAATTGATTTCGTCGAACGCAACGAAGATTTGCGCGAACTGCTGCACCGGCTCTCGGAGCCCATCAAGGGCACCCAGTATTTCCTGCCTCTGGGCCAGAACTGATACTTCACGGATCACGCTCAGAGATAAGCATCGCATAGCGGCGTTGGAACCCGCTCGGCGATCCTCAGGTACATCTGTGCACATTCCGGTCGCCTCGCGGTTTCCGCCTGGCTCTGCTCGCTTCTCCCTGAGCGCTCAGCATCGTTCAACGACGGACGGCCGGGATCTAACAGGCCCCCCGGCTTTCCCACTCGATGCGGTTTTCATATGCTTAAATCGGAGACTCGTGGGCCGCCACTGGGCTCCACGCTCTATGGTGGATGGCATGATTCGCCCTTACCGGATGCCGCAAATACCTCGTTTTAAATGAATTTTATTTAGGGACTATAATCAATCTTCAGGGGCGAGAGCCGGCCAGGTCGGCCTTGCACCCTGCTACGGCCGCAAAACTTTTCCCGCGCGCTCCGCGCGCTGGCCAGGAGGATTCGATCCCGGATTGCGGGACGGATACCTGCATGAAACTGCAAATCAACCCCGCCCATTCCGCTCCGCATTTTACCATCCCCCAGTGCCGGGAAAAAAAACAGCGCGGAGAAAAAATCGTCTGCCTTACCGTCTATGACCATCCCAGCGCCCGCCTGCTCGACCAGGCCGGGGTGGATATCGCCCTGGTGGGCGACTCGCTGGGCATGGCGCTGGGCGGCTACGACAGCACGCTGCCGGTCACGCTGGAAGAAATGATCCTGTCCACGCGCTGGGTCCGGCGCGGGCTGGAACGCGCGCTGCTCGTGACCGATCTGCCCTACGGCAGCTATCAGCTCGGCTGGCGGCAAACCGTGCGCAGCGGGCTCAAACTGGTGCGCCAGGGCGGAGCCGCGGCGGTCAAACTGGAAGGCGGCGGGCGGCGCGTCCGTTTGGTCGAGGCGCTGGTCGAGGCGGAAATCCCCGTCATGGGACACCTCGGCTTAACGCCGCAAGCCCTGCACCGCATGGGCGGCTACAAGGTCCAGGCATTAGATGCGGCAAGCGCCGAGGCCCTGCTGGCGGATGCACGGGCGCTGGAGGCGGCCGGCGCCTTCGCGCTGGTGCTGGAAGGAGTGCCGCGCGAATTGGCGGGCGCGGTCACGC
>JAJZKJ010000341.1 GCA_021804195.1 Acidobacteriota bacterium | reverse complement strand
CGCCATCTAAACGCTCCCAGGCCAACGTAACGCTTATTTTTGCGCTCATGGCGGTCGGCATGATTGCCGCGGATGCCGAGGCCTCGCCGGCAGCACGCGGGCGAGCTTGGGGCGCACTGGGGTTGACTGCATTTTTTATGTTGTGGACGAGCGACATAGCCAAGGTGCTGGGGCATAATGGTCGGCATTATGTCAATGTGTTTGATGTGGTGTTATGGTCTTCGCTGGCGTTGGTGCTGGCGATGATGTTCAGCGGTTACTTGCCGGCGGTGGCAGATCGGGTGTGGGATGGCAAAGCGATCAAGCCGAAAGCCACAGGCAACAACATTGGAGAAGTAATTCATGGCTCATGAATGGACGGCGCCAATTCCAACTAAGGTGTTTTTTACCAAGGGCGTGGGGCGGCACAAATATTTGCCGCAGTCGCAGGAATTGGCATTTCGCCATGCGGGGGTAGAAAAGTTTAATCTTGTTCAGGTTTCAGGCATTTTGCCCTCGAAGTGCAAAATTGTGACGCTAAGCGACGGCTTAAAGCACCTGATTCCGGGACAAATTGCCTTCAGCGTGGTGAGCGAGTCCAGTTCGGATGAGCCTAATCGCTTGCTATGCGCGGGCATTGGCGTGGCGATGCCCATTCGCGATCAATATGGATATATAAGTCGGCATCAGGGTTACGGCATGACCGAGGAAAAAATCGGCGACTTCGTTGAAGACATGGCCGCCACCATGCTGGCCACCACGCTGGGCATAGAGTTTGACCCAGCTCGCAACTATGATGAGCGGAAAGAAATTTACCGCATGAGCGGCAACATTGTGCGAACGCGCAATATCGTGCAGACCGCCGAAGGCGATAAGCATGGCCTGTGGACGACGGTTGTGGCGGCGGCGGTATTTTTGTTGTAACAGGCTCTGCGAAAGATTGGCGTGATTGGCGAGTGCCGACACCGCAATGCGTTACGTTGGCCTGGGAGCGTTTAGATGGCGGCATGGTTGCACTGGTTTAGACGTGATCTCCGCTTGCGCGACAATGTAGGCTTGTATGCGGCATGCCAGGCAGGCGATGCGGTGGCCGGCATCTTTGTAATTGATAAGCGATGGTTTGCGGCCGACAGCAATAAAATAGGGCCATTTCAGGCGGCATTTTGGCTTGAGGCGGCGGCGGAGCTGGCCCGCACGCTGGCCAAACTCAACATCAATCTGCATGTGCTAAGCGCCGGCGACCCGGTAAAAGCAGTGGTGGAGTTTGCGCAAAAACTTGACGTTGCCGGAATTACCTTCAACAAAGATTATGAGCCGATGCAAATAGCACAAGATCGGCGGCTCTCTGAGCAATGCGAGAAGCTGGGCATAAAATGTCGGGGTTATAAAGATGCTGTGGGCTTTGAGGAGTTTGAAATCCTAACCGGTTCGGAAAGCCCCTACACGGTCTTTACTCCATACAAGCGGGCTTGGTTGGCAAAGCTAACCGCTCAGCCGCAGGTGCCGCGAGGGCTGCCCAAAAAGCCAACTCGCGTATTAACGGCCGGCGGAAAAATACCGACGGCTTCATCGCTGGGCTTTAAGCCGGTCCAGCTTCAGGTGGCGACGGGCGAGAGCGGCGGTGCACGAATGCTGGAGTTTTTCTGCGGCGAGGCGGTTTATGCCTATCAAAATGAACGCAACTTTCCGGCACGGGAGGGATGCTCGCGGCTATCGGCTCATTTGAGTTGCGGCACAGTATCTCCGCGGCAGTGTTTTGAGGCGGTGCGGGCTGCACAGAGTGCGGCGGGGCGGGGTAAGCCTCTGCCGGGCGCGCTGGCTGGGTGCGATACCTGGCTCTCGGAGCTGATTTGGCGCGAGTTCTATAAAATGATTTTGTTTCATTTTCCGCGGACGGTAAACCAGGCGTTTCAGATGCGGTATGCCGACATTGTATGGACCAATGACGCCGGTGCCTTGGCCACATGGAAAAACGCCGCCACAGGTTACCCCATCGTAGACGCGGCCATTAAACAGATTTTGGCAACCGGATGGATGCACAACCGGCTGCGCATGATTGTCGCCATGTTTTTAACCAAAGACCTGGACGTGGATTGGCGCATTGGCGAACAGCTATTTATGCAATGGCTGATAGATTATGACCAGGCGGCAAATGTTGGCGGCTGGCAATGGAGCGCCGGCACCGGTAATGATGCGGCTCCTTACTTTCGTGTCATGAACCCGATTTTGCAGGCGCAACGCTACGACCCTGATGGCGCTTTTGTGCGCCATTGGCTTCCTGTGCTTAAAGATGTGCCCACGAAGTTCGTTCATGAGCCTTGGCTTATGCCGCCGGCTCTGCAACGCGATTGCCGCTGCGTTTGCGGCAGCGACTACCCCAAGCCCGTGGTAGACCACGCCGCAGCCCGCCTGCGGGCCATTGCCCGCTTTAAGCCCGACAAGTCGCCTGGGGCGCACCGATAGCAAACCGGCGGGGAGGCTCGGTACAATATGTTCAAAAATGTGAGAGGCTATTGACCTATTTGTGATGGTTGAATGCTGAACGTCATGATGAGTGGAATGGCCTGAAGGTAAAATAAAAGGAGTCCATATGAAACTGCCAAGGCGATCCGGTTGGATCAATATCGTTCGGGTATTGCTGACACTTCCCGCTGTGGCAGCACTGCTGTTGATGGCAGCGTGCAGCCAACAAACTGGTGCGGGGGCCGCTGCGGGCCACGCCTCGCCTGCCGCCGCGACCCTGGCGGAACCAACAGACCCGCTCGCTCGCCTCATGGCAGGTAATGAGCGTTTTGTGCATGGCCAAATGCAGCATATGGATCAGTCAGCGGCTCGGCGCGGTGAGCTTGTGGCTGGCCAGCATCCCTTTGCTGTGATTGTTTCTTGCTCTGACTCTCGCGTGCCGCCGGCGGTTATTTTTGACCAGGGGCTTGGCCGGCTGTTTGTGGTGCGGTTGGCGGGCGAAGTGGTAGACCCAGCCGCCGTGGGCAGCGTGGAGTATGCGGTCGAGCACTTGCATGTGCACGTGATTATGGTGCTGGGGCACGACCAATGCGGCGCGGTGAAGGCTGCAATGCAGCCGGGCAAGTTTAGTCCGGACTTGAATGCGGTGGTAAGCCGCATCGAGCCGGCGGTGGCGGCCGCACGGGGTGAGCCAGGCGACATGTTTACCCATGCTATAGATAAAAATGCCGAGCTGCAGGCGAGCATATTGGCCAAGAATGCCACGCTCGCAGCAGACATCAAAGCAGGCAAGCTGAAAATTGTCGCGGCGCGTTATGAGCTGGCCTCTGGCAAGGTATTGCTGCTTACCAAGGACGCGGCACATTGATGGCGTGATTGCCGCGACATTTGGTTTGTTGGGCGAGTGGTACCCGTTCATGGCCGCCCCGAATGGCCTGCGTTGAGCCGGTTGCGATTGTTCCGGCGTACCCCGCAAACCAGGCTTCCCCCGTTGTGGTACGGGCTTTCAGCCAGCCCAGTCTCGCTTGTTCGTGAACGGTTACGGCGAGTTTATGGGGCGGGCCGCAGCCAGGGTAAACATGTCGCCTGGCTCACCCCGTGCGGCCGCCACCGCCGGCTCGATGCGGCTTACCACCGCATTCA
>JAJZKJ010000340.1 GCA_021804195.1 Acidobacteriota bacterium | reverse complement strand
ACGCAAATACCAACAGGTTGATGATGGGGTGGTCGGTAATTTCTTCGATATCTTCAGCATGGGCGAGGCGGCCGGCGAGATTGGGATTGCCCTTGAGCCGGCGCAGTTCCGCCGCCTCCACGGGCCGGGCGGGAAATGGGCGGCGGTGTTTCTGGTCCGGCCCGTGCTGGGCATAAAGGCGCAAACGCACCCTGGCTACCGCCGCGGCATTCCAGTTGGCGCAGGTATAGGCCAGATCATTGGTGAGGTATTCGAGCATGAGTTGGGCATCGGTCGGAATCGGCCGTCCGCCCAGATTGGTTAAAAACGGAGAGCTGATGGGGAGCCAGTAATCGCCGGCGGATTTTATGTTATGGTCCATGGCGTGGTATTAGCCACAACATGGCGGGGATAAGGGGTGGTAAAAGAGGCCGGGAACAGCACAGGCGGCACGGCATTATGCACGCGTGGCGATAATGGCCGGCGAATGCGATCCGATCGGGGCGGGACGTACCTGCCGGAAACCCGCGGCCGCAAGCCATTGCCGGTACTCCGCCAGCGTGTAGGTATCTCCGTCGGCGGTATTGACGAGCATGTTGATGGCGAAAAAAATCGGAAACGCCGGGCCGGTGCGTTGATCATTGGGAATCATATCAATGATCACCACGCATCCACCCGGCTTGAGGGCCTTGTGCAGCCGCTTGAAAAGGTTACGGGAAGAACGTTCACCCTCGGAATGCACAATATTGCCCAGCAGGGCCACATCAAATTGCCCTTGGCCAAAATTCACCTTGCGAAGATCACCGGGCAGATATTCAAATTGCTTTCCGAGTTGATGGCGGCGTACATATCGGCGGGTGGTGGCCAGCACACCGGGAAAATCATGTGCGACAACGCGGGCGGTGGAATCCGCCTCGGCCACGGCAATGCCCCATACGCCGGAACCACATGCCACATCCAACACCCGCAGACCGTGGCGTGTTTTTCCGGCCCCCAGCAGCTCGGCCAGCCGATGGGCCGGCCCGCGGTTCATAATGTGCAAGCTGCGCACCAGGGCGGGGAAAAATTTCTCTGCCTTTTTCCGCTGTTCCACTTTGCGGTAGGGCCGGCCCGTGCGAACAACGGATGCCAGGGGCGTCCAGGCGTCCCACAGTGCGTCGTGTTCGAGCATGGAACCAAAATAATCCGGACTTTCCCGCACCAGATAGCGGCTTGACGGCGGTGTAAGCCGATACGCCCCGCCGCGTTTGGCCAGCAGATCCAGCGCTACCAAAGCATCCAGTTCCATGCGGATGCCGCGTTCATTTGCGCGGGCCGCCCCGGCGATGGCCCTGGCGGTGTGGTGCCCCGCAGCGATGTGGGAAAACAATTTCAACTGCAGCGCCGCGCTGAGTATCCTGGCCGGCGCAAAGGACAAGTGCATTTGCAAAAGCCTTGCGAGCATCTGGTCTTGCGGGGATGGCGGGGACGATTTCGCCTGTTTGACCATGGTGTGTCTCCATATCACGAAGGGTCAGGTATTAGGAACCGGGCAAAAATAACTTCGCACTTTTCGGCTGGCCCTTTTGGCCTCCAGCTTCGTTGTTCGCTCGTTTCAGACCCACTACCGGGGTATGCGCCTCACTCACGCCTCGCTGGCGGCCAAAATTTCTGCTCCGTAAAACACGAATTTATTTTTGCGCGGTCCCTTACTGGCGGAATTCGCTTATAAGGCAACTGCCGCAGCCGCTATCCACCTGCGGACAACTCCGCGTGCAGCGACGATTCCAGCCCCAGATGACTGGCTATACGTACAACCCGTCGCAAAATCATGCTGAAACGTCCGGACATCCTCCACACCGTTAAAAATATCGATCCGGCCATTGCCGAGATTATGCAAATGGCAAACCTGATTGCCGACCAACTGGCGTTTTGCGCAACGCATAAACGTGATCATAATATGTGTCCGGCACCGGGTCAAATTCAATTGACCTGGCACCTTATCCAGAAGTTTGCAGGAGATTGAAATTACGGATAGTGTAAGCGCCGGTGGTGCGGAGAATAGACCGTATCATGGTTGGCGATATCAGAACAGGATTATGCGACGATGAAAAACAATATCACCCCCCTTCCCCCCGTTAAACTCCAATGCGAATATCAGGTCGAACCTATCGGCCTGGAAGAACTGCGGCCACGGCTGTTCTGGCTGGTTCATGCCCGTCCGGGCCAGCGTAGCGTAACGCAGACGGCGTACCAGGTGCTGGTGGCCAGCAGCCTGGAAAAGCTGCAGGCCGATCAGGCCGACGTGTGGGATTCCGGCCGGATTGCCGGCAGCCAGAGCAGGCACATTGTGTACGGCGGTCCGGCGCTTAAAACCGGCTGCCGGTACTACTGGAAAGTACGTATCTGGACCGGCGGCGGCGAGCCTGGGCCATACAGCGAGCCGGCGTTCTGGGAAATGGGGCTGCTGAAGCGCACGGACTGGCAGGCGCAGTGGATCAGTTCCGGTTTGAAGCTGGTGGATGGCAATCCGGTACCGTGTCCGCTGCTGCGCCGGGTCTTCGACCTGGCGGGGCCGGTGCGCCGGGCACGGGTGTACGTAGCGGCGCTGGGTCATTACGAGCTTTTCATTAATGGCCGTCGCGTGGGGACGGATTATTTAACCCCCGGCTGGACCGATTATTCCAAACGTGTGCAATATCAGACGTACGATGTTACGGAAATGCTTACTGCGAATACCAACGCGCTGGGCGTACAACTCGCCCGCGGCTGGTTTGCCAGCCGATTAGGCTGGTCCAATCAGGGACATCCCTCCTACGGTGCGGCACCGGCGCTGCTTTTGCAGCTTCAGGTGGAATTGCAGGATGGTTCCACGGTGACGCTGGTCAGCGATCAGCATTTCAAAGCCGGCACCGGCCCACTTCTGGAGGCGGAGCATTATGATGGTGAAACCTATGACGCCCGGCTGGAACAGCCCGGCTGGAACACCGTGGGCTTTGACGATAGCGCCTGGCCCGGGTGCGTGGAAGGTTTGCAGAACATTCCGCAGACACCGCCGAAACTGGCCCTCATACCGTTGCCCTGGGCCATATCAGCCGGCGGGAAGGCGGCCGCATCCCGCCTGGCCGTGGTGGCCTCGCCGGGGCCGCGAATCCGTCGCATTTCCACCTTGCCGGTGATGAACCGCACGCAACCCAGGCCGGGCGTGCATATTTTTGATATGGGGCAGAACCTGGTGGGCTGGCTGCGGCTGAAAACACCGTCGGGCCTGCCGGCCGGCACCACCTTTACCCTGCGCCATGCGGAGGTACTTAACCCGGACGGCACGCTGTACATCACCAACCTGCGCCGGGCCACATGTACCGATACGTATATTACCGGCGGCAACGGGGCGGGTGTTTTTGAACCGCGCTTCACGTTCAAGGGTTTTCGGTATGCCGAGATAACGGCGCGCGGGCCGGATGGCCGGGAAATGACGGACTATGTTCCCGCCGCCGATGTTTTGGAAGCGGTGGTCATACATTCCGATATGGAACCGGCCGGAACGTTTGAATGTTCCGACAAGCTTATCAACCAGCTTCAGCACAACATTGTGTGGGGACAAAAGGGCAACTTTATTGACGTGCCCACCG
>JAJZKJ010000339.1 GCA_021804195.1 Acidobacteriota bacterium | reverse complement strand
TTTGAAGACAAACTCACCTCTTTTTTCCCGAACTCCATAAAAGCTACGACCCGAAGGCGATTGAGCCGGAAATCGCCGCGCAATGGCGCCAAAGCCCGGCGTTTCAAGCCAGCCATGATCCGCACGACCCGCGCCGGCGCTTTGCGCTGGTGATTCCTCCGCCCAACGTCACCGGCTCGCTGCACATGGGGCACATGCTGGAGCACACGCTGATTGATATTGTGGTGCGGCACGAGCGCATGCAGGGCAAAAACGCGCTCTGGCTGCCGGGCACCGATCATGCCGGCATCGCGACCCAGATGGTGGTCGAGCGCGAGCTGGCGAAAGAGGGCATCACGCGCCAGCAACTGGGGCGCGAAGCCTTTGAAAAGAAGGTCTGGGAGTGGAAGGAAAAATCGGGCGGCACGATCCTGCGGCAGATGGTGCGGCTGGGCGCCTCCTGCGACTGGTCGCGCGAGCGCTTTACCCTCGACGAGGGTCTTTCCCGGGCGGTGCGCACGGTTTTTGTGCGCCTCTATGAAGAAAAACGCATTTACCGCGGGCGCTATATCGTCAACTGGTGCCCGCGCTGCCAGACGGCGGTGAGCGATCTCGAAGTCGCGCACGAGGAGACGACGGGCAAGCTCTACACCGTGCGCTACCAAGCTGCCGAAGGCGCGGGGCACCTCGAAGTCGCCACCACGCGGCCGGAGACGATCCTGGGCGATGTCGCGGTCGCGGTCAACCCGCGGGATGAGCGCTATCAGAGCTGGATCGGAAAAAAAGTGACCGTGCCGCTGGCCGGCCGCGCCGTGCCGGTGATCGCCGACGAGATCGCGCAACCGGAGTTCGGCACCGGCGCGGTCAAAATTACGCCCTCGCACGATGCCAACGATTTTGCCGCCGGGCAGCGGCATCATCTGCCCGAGCTGCCGGTGATAGACGAGACCGGAAAAATGACCGCGGCGGCGGGCGAATATGCCGGCCTGGACCGCTTTGCCGCGCGGGAAAAGGTCGCCGCCGATCTCGAGGCCGCGGGCCTTATCGCCAAAATCAGCGATCATGCCATGGCGCTGGGCCGCTGCCAGCGCTGCCGCACGGTGATCGAGCCGCGGGTTTCACGGCAGTGGTTTGTCAAGGTGGGAAAACTGGATGACTCCGATCGGCGCGGCCTGGCCGATTGCGCCATCGCGGCCGTGACCAGAGGCCACATCGAGTTTGTTCCCACCAACTATAAAGACGCCTACCTGCGCTGGATGGAAAACATTCACGACTGGTGCATTTCGCGCCAGCTCTGGTGGGGTCACCGGATTCCGGCCTGGTACTGCGCGCAATGCCCGGACGCAAAGCCGGTGGTGGCGATGGAGGCGCCCGCGCAATGCGCCGACTGCGGCGGCGCCATGCTGCAGGATTCCGACGTGCTCGATACCTGGTTCAGCTCGGCGCTGTGGCCGTTTTCGACCCTGGGCTGGCCGGAGGCGACGGCGGATTTAAAGCAGTTTTATCCCACCGATCTGTTGATCACCGGCTTTGACATTTTGTTTTTCTGGGTGGCGCGGATGATCATGATGGGCGTCCACTTCGAGCCCAACGGCACACGCCTATTGCGGGGTGCGGTGCCATTCCGCAAAGTCTATATCCACGCCCTGGTGCGGGACGCGGACAAACAGAAGATGTCCAAGACCAGGGGCAACGTGATTGACCCTCTGGCCATGACGGAAAAATACGGCACCGACGCGGTGCGCTTCACCCTCGCCGCCATGGCCGTGCCGGGCACCGACATCGCGCTCTCGGAAGAGCGCATGGCCGGCTACGCCGCCTTCGCCAATAAAATCTGGAACGCAGCGAGATTTATCTTCGGCAGCTTGCGTCAATTGGAGGAGCGGGACAAATGGGATTTAAGCAATTGGCAAAATCAATTTGATCCAGAAAATCTAGCGCCACAGACGTCCGATCCCAGTGATGAATGGATTCTGGTGCGGCTAAAAAATGCGAACCCGGGCAAAGCAATCGAACAGTTTCGCTTTCATGAAGCCGCGGATGCGCTTTATCACTTCATCTGGAATGATTTTTGCGACTGGTACCTGGAAATGGCGAAAATCCGCTTATCCACCGGGGGTGAAGACGCCCGGCAAACCGCGGATTTTTTGCTGTCCGTATGGGAAATCACGCTGCGTTACCTGCACCCGTTCCTGCCCTTCCTTACGGAAGAAATCTGGCAAGGCATCTGGAAAGATCGAAGACCCGCAACAAGCCTTTCTTTAGCCGCATGGCCGAATATCGGCAATTCATCTTCAGGGAGAACAATCGCCGCGATCGAATACATCCAAGATTTACAAGAACTAATAACGCAAATCCGAAGCCGCCGCGCGATGTGGAAAATCCCTCCCGGCAAAAAGCTGCGTCTTTTCATGAAAGACCCCTGGCTTAATCCCGAAACTCGAAACCGGACCGAGAAGATATTGAAAGCGCTTGCAGGCATATCTGAGGTTGTCTATCCCAATCAATTTAATGCAACCGGCCCGGGACAGCTCACGTTGCGGGCCTGGCAGGCGCAACTCGACCTTGAGGACGTTGATCTATCCGGATTAAAACAAGAACTCACAGCTGAGCGCAACCATGTCCAACAAGGCATTCGGAATCTTGAAGAGCAATTAAATAATCCCCACTTTTGCGATCGCGCACGCTCCGAAGTCATTGTGGGCGCCAAACAGGAACTACGTGCGCGTAGAACCAAATTAGAACAAATCGAGGCTATCTTGCGCGGATTGAAGGAATCATAGTGCGACACAGCCGCTTTTAGGTTGTGGCCAAACTATTTCGCAAGTTTCCCGCCGGAGCCGTGGTCGCAAAATCTAACGGATTGGCCCCACGGCACATATCGAATCTATACCCAGCCGGGCGCAAGGGATTTGCGCCTGGCCGGTTGAATTAAATTCAAAACTACAGCTTGGTCACTTTCCGGACGACCAACCGATGATGCCGGAAGACCCCGACCACCTTGACCCAGTCGCCGGCAAAGGGGGCCAGGGCTTTGGGGTTGGCGACAGGATAAATGTGATTCCGGGCAAACAGCACCGGGGCAATGCCTTTACGCACGCACCGGCGGGCACAGGCGGGGCTGAAGTCAACTTTGGCGCGGTTCGGCGCGCATTTGGCGTCTTCCACGCGGCCGCGCAGCACCACGCCAAAAGTAAACATGCCCAGGGTTGCAACCAGCAGCAGCAAACGCATAAAAAGCTTCATTTTTCGCATCTCCTTTCTCCTTCTTTAGCTTCCCGCCGGCTAAGTGGCGGGGCCACTTTTTTTGCTTCGCCGTTCCAGGGTCCGGCCTCGGCGGCAAAAACATGGCCCCCTTTCATTCCACCGGCACCGGACGGGATCTGGCCGGCCCTCGGCCTGCGATCTCGCAGGGCTTTGCCCACGACTCGGCCGGTGCGTCGCAGTGTATACCCAAAGCGGATTTTGCCCAAGCGGCATTGGCTTATTAAATTTGTAAAATTGCTCGCAATCTCAGCAAGTCTTCAGGAACCGGAGCGTAATTTGCTATATTGCGAGCTATTAGCCTTTACAAATTCGAGGGGTGCAATGAAAGCTGATACTTTGTCGCCG
>JAJZKJ010000338.1 GCA_021804195.1 Acidobacteriota bacterium | reverse complement strand
GAGATCGGCGCGGCTTTTGACGAAATCGGAAAATTCCGACATGGGGATAGTGTAGAAGATCGGCGGAGAGGGTGGAGGGGCGCCGGCCAGCGACTCGGCCAGTGCGGCGTGAAGAATTTAATTTAACCTCTACAATACGACCATGGGAGACGCCGCAAGCCACACTCCCCATGCCCCACGCATACCTGATGCAGGAGCCCCATATCATGCTGCAATGCACGAGAATTCTTGCCGCACCGATTCTGTTTTTACTGCCCGCCGTGCTGCCCGCGCAGCAGCCGGTGCAAATTCATGTCCATCTGAAGCAGGCCAACGGCACTTTAAAGCCGGTCTGGGCGAATGTGGGGCATGATGAGCCGAACTATACCTATTCACCGGAGGGCCGCGGGCTGCTGCGACAATTAGCCAGGCTGTGCGCCTGTAAATTTCATGACCGCACGCACAACCTGCTGACCACGGGAAACGGGACGCCAGCCCTGAAATGGGGTTCGACCAACGCCTACACGGTGGATGCCGCGGGCCGTCCGATCTATGACTGGAAGATCCTGGATCACATTTTTGACACCTACAAGGCCGCCAAAATCATTCCCTACGTGGAAATCGGATTCATGCCGCGGGCGCTTTCGGCGCATCCCGAGCCATA
Source organism: Acidobacteriota bacterium (assembly GCA_021804195.1). The sequence continues at coordinate 2,950 of JAJZKJ010000338.1, read as the reverse complement.
CCATTCGCGATGGCCCCATGGGCCGCTGTTTACCGGCTGGAGCTACCCGCCGAGAAACTATCGCCGATGGTCCGAACTGATTTACCGCTGGGTGCGGCACGAGGTCCACCGCTATGGAAAGAAATACGTGGAGGGCTGGGACTGGGAAGTGTGGAATGAGCCGGACATTGGCTATTGGCACGGCAGCGAGCGGCAGTACGAAAAGCTATATGACTATACGGCCGCGGCGGTCAAGCGCGCCTTGCCGCAAGCGCACGTCGGCGGACCCGCCACGACGGGACCGGCCGCGCCCCATGCAGCGAAATTTCTGCGGGATTTCCTCACTCACTGCGTGAAGGGCAAAAACTATGCGACGGGCAAGACCGGATCGCCGCTGGATTTCATATCCTTCCACGCCAAGGGCCGCACCTGGATCACGCTCAGGGATAAGCATCGCATAGCGGCGTTGGAACCCGCTCGGCGATCCTCAGGTACATCTATGTACATTCCGGTCGCCTCGCGGTTTCCGCCTGGCTCTGCTCGCTTCTCCCTGAGCGCTCAGCAACGTTCGATGGCCGAGAGCCGGGACCAAACCGGCAACCCCGGCCTTCCCGCTCGATGCGGCTTTAATATTTTTAATGGTGGTCTCGTGGGCCGCCGCTGCTGGACGGTGCGGGGCGAGGCCCGGATGGACATACGGCAAAACCTGGAAGATATCGCCCATGGCTTTGCGATTGTGGCCGGCTTTCCGAGCCTGCGCCGCCTGCCCATCATGATCAGCGAATCGGACCCGGATCCATGCGCCGCATGCAGCGCAAGCCTGTATCCGAGGAACTCCTATCGCAATACTCCACAATATGCGAGCTACGAAGCGGAACTGCTTTCCGACACCCTGACGCTGGCGGCCCGCTATCATGTCCATTTACAGGGCTATGTGAGCTGGGCGTTTACATTTCCCGGACATCCGTACTTTTATGGGTACCGTTCCCTGGCCACGCATGGAATCGCCAAGCCGGTTTTGAATGCCTTCAGAATGTTCGGCATGCTGCAGCGGCGCCGGGTGCGGGCGACCAGCAGCGGGCAATGGAGTCCGCGGCAACTGCCGGGAAAGCGCGCGTGGAAGCGGCCGGATATCGGCGTGCTTGCGACCCGGGGCGGTGACGGCGCCAGCATTCTGGTTTGGAATTACGACGACCGATCCGTCTCCACGCCTCCGGCGAAGATCGAGATCACGGTGGATGGCCTGCCCGCCAAGGTCAGCCGGGTTCTAAGCATGCAGTTTCGCATTGACCGGGAGCACAGCGACGCATATACCGCGTGGAAAGCCATGGGTTCACCCCAGTCTCCAACGCCGGAACAGATTGCCGCATTGAAGTCGGCTGGCCAGCTGCAGCTCATGTCCTCGCCGGAATGGCTGGGGGCGCACGGCGGGAAAGTGAAATTGTCACTTAGCCTGCCGCAACCGGGATTGTCGCTATTTCGACTGCACTGGATCACGCTCAGGGATAAGCATCGCTATGCTGCGTTGGAACATAACTTTTGACAAAACCTTCGTTTTGTCATGTCTCGGCGATCCTCAGGCACATCGGTGTACATTGCGGTCGCCTCGCGGTTTCCGCCTCCGCCTGCTCGCAGCTTTCCATGAAGCAATTCCTTCGGAATTGCTTTTCCCTGAGCGCTCCGCATCGCTTCAAAAATTGAATGCCCGAACTAACAAACAACCCCGGCCTTCCCACTCGATGCGGCTTTAATATCTTTAATGGTGATCTCGTGGGCCGCTGCTGGTGATCAATGGCAGAAAAGAGCAGTCCGGAGGATCAGGATTTACGCTTGCGGGGTTTGGGTTTCACTTCCGGGGCGGCGGGCTGGGTAGCCAGAATGCCGGCCAGCACCTGATCAAAGGCGGAAACTTTAGCCTGCCTCTGCTTGCGGACGGGAATTTGCCCGTGCTTATAATCGTGCTCGCGGCCGCAGGTGCGGCAGACCACCTTGACCGGCTGATCATTGACCAGGGCGGCGACCGCGTGGTCGAGCAGGCGCCGGCAGTTGAGGCAGTAATCTTCGAGGGTGTCGCCAAGCCGCAGAGACATAATGAAACGCTGACGCCTTTCCGGCCGGAAGCCCGGCCGAAACTATTCAAAACCGCGATTCTTTGATAATATTAAAAATTCAGGGCCGCTACGGAAAATTCCGCCCGGCCAGCCCGCACAAGGATTCTTTATGCCCAGGATTTGCGCCATCTGCGGCAAAGGCCCGCAATTCGGCAACCGCATCAGCCACGCCCATAATGTAACCAAGCGGCGCTGGAACGTCAATTTACAGCCGGTGCGGGCCAAGGTGGGCGGCGGCAACCGCCGGTTGCGCGTCTGCACGACGTGTCTGAAGTCGGGCAAAGTCGTGAAGGCTTAACGCTCTTTCCTTCCTCTCCACTCCTTAACTTTTTTATCGCTCCGAGCGGATGGCGATCGCCTCGATTTCCACCTTGGCGCCGCGGGGCAAGCGGCTGGCCTCGATGGTGGAGCGGGCCGGGCAGGGCGCGGTAAAGAACCTGCCATAGATCTCGTTCATCGCCGCGAAATCCTGTAAATTCGCCAGATAGACCGTGGTTTTCACCACGCGGCCGAGAGCGCTGCCGGAGGCCTCGAGCACGGCCTGAAGATTGCGCAGCACCTGTTCGGTCTGCCCGCGAATATCGTCCGGAAAGAGAAGCTCTCCCGAGGCCGGATCGAGGGAGAGCTGGCCGGCGGTAAAGACCCAGCCGCCGGCGGCGATGGCCTGGGAATAGGGGCCGATGGCGGCGGGAGCGCGGGGCGTGGCGATGACGTTGAGGGCGGGAATTTCAGGCATAGGGAAAAACACTCAGGGATAAGCATCGCTATGCTGCGTTGGAACATACTTTTGACAAAACCTTCGGTTTTGTCATGGCTCGGCGATCCTCAGGAAAAACTTTCAGCGGGGCGGGCGGGTTTTG
>JAJZKJ010000337.1 GCA_021804195.1 Acidobacteriota bacterium | reverse complement strand
GCAACTTCAAATTTCCCCCGCCGGCGCCGGCCGCTCCGCCGCCGCCCGCAACAGCCGCGCGGGCGCCGCGGTTTGGGCTGCCGCGGCGAGTCCCGCGGCCGCGGCCAGTCCCAGACAGGCGCTTAATTTCACAGCCCGGCCCGGTTTCATAACTCACCTCGAAACCATAGTGTCTCAGAAGTGAGTTGTGGCCGCGCTGTTTTACACCTGCAGCGTGTCGTTGGGCCGCGCCACCATTTTATACAGCACCGGATTGATGAAAAAGCCGAGGATCAGCCGCGAGATCAGCCCGGTGACGATCACGATGGCGAACGGACGCTGGGTGTCTGAACCAATGCCGTGCGACAGCGCCGCCGGCAACAGCCCCAGGCAGGCCACCAGCGCGGTCATGGCAATCGGGCGCAAGCGCAAAATCGAGGCTTCGCGCGTGGCCTGGGCGATATCCATGCCCTCCAGCCGCAGCTTGTTGATATAGGAAACCAGCACCACGCCGGTTTCCACCGAGACTCCGGTCAGCGCGATGAGCCCCAGGATGGACGATACGCTGAAATCGGTATGCGTTAAATAGAGCGCCAGCAGCGAGCCTACGGGCACCGTCAGGATCACCCCGATCGCCACCGCCAGGGGAAATTTGAAGTTGCCGTACAGCGCGAAAAGAATCAGGAAAATCAGCACCACCGTCAGCGGCCCGATGACCAGCAATTGCTTTTTGGCCGCCAGAAATTCGCTGTATTCGCCGCCCCAGGTCATGTGATAGCCCGGCGGCAATTGCACCCGCGCGGCCACGGCTTTTTGCGCCGCCGCCACGGCATGGGACAGGCTGCGCCCGCTGACGCTGTACTGCACGCCGATGTAGCGCTCATTATTTTCCCGGTAGATGAACGAGGCGCCGCTGCCGATATAGATATGCGCCAGTTGATTGAGCGGAATCTGCTGCCCGCTGGGCGTGCCGACCAGCAGCGCGCCGATGGCCCGCGGACCGCGCCGGAACTGCGGCTGCATGCGCACCACCAGGTCAAAGAGTTTTTCGCCCTGAATGACCTGTGTGGCCGTCGTGCCACCCACCGCGGCCTGCACCACATCATTGACGTCCGCGATATTGATGCCGTAGCGGGCGATGCGGGCGCGATCCACCTTGACGATGAGGCTGGGCTGGCCCAGCTCCCGCACCACGGTCAGGTCGGTAAATCCGCGCACCCCGGCCAGCACGTTGCGCACCTGCAGCGCCTTGGCCTGCAGCACGTTCAGGTTGGGGCCATAAATTTTCACCGCCAGCGCGCTTTTCAGTCCGGTTAACGCCTCATCCACGGCGTCTTCGGCGGGCTGGGTGTAGTTGAAAATGATGCCGGGAAATTGCCGGAACCGCTTCGCCAGCGCGGCGATCAGCTCTTTTTTATTGCGCACGGGCCCGTGCTTCCACACCGCGTCGCCGTAGGGGTGCAGCCCGACGTAGAATTCGCAGTTGAAAAAGCCGGTGGAATCGGTTCCGTCATCCGGCCGGCCCAGCTCCGAGCCGACGACCGTCACCTGGGGAAAAGAGCTGAGGATCTGGCGGATCTGGGGCGCGATCTTGGACGCCGCGCGCCAGGAAATGGTGTACGGCATGGTGGCCCGCACCCAGAGCGCGCCTTCATCCAGATGAGGCATGAACTCGCCTCCGATCCTGGGCGTCAGCGCCAGGCTGGCGCCGCACAGGACCAGCGCCCCGGCCAGCGTGGCGCGGCCATGGGCCAGGCACCAGTCCAGCACGGCGGCATAGCGATTCTTCACCCATTCATAGGGGCGGTTGACCTTTTCCTTGACTCCATGCTTAAACCACACCGCCGAAAGCGCCGGAATCAGGGTCAAGGTCAGCAGCAGCGAGCCCAGCAGGGCAAACGCCATGGTGTCGGCCATGGGATGAAACAGCTTGCCCGAGGGTCCGTGCAGGGCATAAATCGGCAGGTAGCCCGCGATGATGACGGCGATGGAATAAAAGATCGGCCGGTCCACGTCCTTGGCCGCGGCCACGATGACCTGTTTCAGGTCATATTCCTGCCCGTGCCGCAGCCCCAGTTCGCGGTAGATGTTTTCCATCATCACCACCGCGCCGTCAATGATGATGCCGAAATCAATCGCTCCGATCGAAAGCAGGTTGGCCGGCACGCCCTTGGCATGCAGGCAGATAAAAGCAAACAGGAGCGCCAGCGGAATCGTCGCCGCCACGATCACCGCCGCGCGGAAGCTGACCAGGAAAAAGATCAGCACGACCAGCACCAGGATCATGCCCCGCAGCAGATTTCCCTCCACCGTGGAGGTGGTCAAATGCACCAGATCCATGCGGTCGTAGTAGGGGTGGATGCGGACGTCGGGCGGCAGCACATGCTTGTTGAGATAGCGAGTTTCTTTTTCCACCCGCTTCAGCACCACCTGCGCCTGGTCTCCGGTGCGCATTAAAATGACGCCTTCGACCGCGTCATTATTTTTCATGTACCCGAACTCGCCCAGCCGCGGCGCGTGGCCAATCACCACCTTGCCGACGTTTTTGACCAGCACCGGCACGCCATGCGAGCTGCCCACCACCACGTCGCCAATCTGGGCCCGGTTGCGCAGCAGGCCCAGTCCGCGCACGTAATAAAACTGCCCGCCGCGGGAGAAAAATCCGCCTCCGCTGTTGGCGTTGTTGGCGGCCAGCGCCTTGACCACCTGGGGAATGGTGACGTGATGGCTGAACAGCCGCGCCGGGTTCAGCAGCACCTGATACTGCATGGTGGTGCCGCCAAAGCCGCTGTCGTCGGCCACGCCGCGCACCGATTTATAGGCCCGCTGCAGAGTCCAGTCTTCGATGGTTTTGAGCTGCTGGGGCGAATGATCGGGGCTTTCCAGCACATAGCGATAGACCAGGTCGCTGGGGCTGGAATTGGGCGACATGGTGGGCGTAACCCCGGCCGGCAGCGAGGCCTGGGTCATGCGCCGGTACACCAGCTCGCGCGCGAAATAATTATCGGTCGAGCCGCGGAATGTCAGGTTGATGTCGGACAATCCATAGAGCGAGATGGAGCGCATGTACTTCAGCTTGGGAATCCCGTTCATCTGCAGTTCCAGCGGCACCGTCACCAGCCGCTCCACTTCTTCGGCGGCGTGATTGGGCCACTGGGTGATGATTTCCACGATGGGCGGGGAAAGATCGGGATAGGCGTCCACCGGCATCTTGCGGAAGGCGATGATGCCACCCACCACCAGAAAGCCGCAGAGCATGAAGATCAGAAAGCCCTGCCGTAATGCGAATTGAACAATGCGGTTGATCATGGGATACCCGGCCGGGGTTTAATGGTTCTGTTCGGCGAACTGTAAAAACAGGCTGCCGTGGGCGATCACCGGCTCGCCCGCGCGCAGACCGGAGATGATCTGGGTCATGCCGCCGCGCGTGATTCCCAGGCCGACCATCTGCATGGCGAACTGATTGGACGCCGCTTCCCGGTAGACAAAGGGCTGGTTTTCCCCGTTCCGCAGCACCGCCGCGGTGGGCACCACCAGCGCATGCGCCATCTCTCCGGCATGAATCAGGGCCGTCACATACATGCCCTTTTTCAATTCATGGCGCGGATTGGCGGT
>JAJZKJ010000336.1 GCA_021804195.1 Acidobacteriota bacterium | reverse complement strand
GGAATTGCTGAAAAATTAAGGATCGCTGCCTTTGCCCGCCGGCAGGTCAATTTGCGTAATGTCGCCGGTCACGACCGTCTTCGAGCGGAAGCCCATGCGGGTCAGAAACATCTTCATCTGTTCCTGGGTCGTGTTTTGCGCCTCGTCGAGAATAATAAAGGCTTCATTCAGCGTGCGGCCGCGCATAAAGGCGATGGGCGCGATCTCGATGGTGTTGCGCTCCAGCAGGCGCTCTACTTTTTCGGCTTCCAGCAGGTCATATAACGCGTCATAGAGCGGCCGCAGGTACGGATCCACTTTCTCCTGCAGCGTGCCGGGTAAAAAACCCAGCCGTTCGCCGGCTTCCACCGCCGGCCGGGCCAGCACGATGCGGTTGACTTCCTTGTTGAGCAGCGCCGATACCGCCATCGCCACCGCCAGATAAGTTTTCCCCGTGCCCGCCGGCCCCACTCCGAATACCAGGTCGGAGCGCGATATGGCCTCCAGATACCGGCGCTGGTTCAGGGTCTTCGGCTGGACCGCCTTTTTCCCGAAATTCCGCTGCCGCCCGCTCTGGGCCAGCCCGCGCAGGCTGGCGCCGGGATCTTCCGAAATCACCCGCAGCAGGTCCTTTAAATCGCCGTTTTCGGGCGCCTGTCCCTCCTGGCGCAGTTGCCGCCAGTCGGCGATGATGGCTTCCATGCGGTCCAGCCCCGCGGCCTCGCCCTCAATTTCGATCTGATCCGGCAACAGGTGCACGCTGACTTCGAGTTGGCGCTCGAGCAGGCGTAAATTTTCGTCCAGCGGACCAAACAGCGATTCGATATCGCGGCTATATTCGAGGGTGCGTTTCATTCCGGAAGGGCGTCGGGCATGATCCGGTGGAAATGCCTGCGGCAGGCTGAAACCGGAAACCGCTCGCGGGGGATGTGCATCGTTACCGGCGGCATCATCTACGGAATTATACCGCGTTCCCTGCCCGCCCGCCTTTTGACAGCTTCTGCCGCCTGCCGCTATAATAGGCATTTGCGCCTGTTGCGAGTTTTCGCGCCGGCGTGATCCTTTGCGAATTCAATTCAGAGCTGTTCATCCTTTGTTATGGCCAACCACGTCTCCGCTTTAAAACGCGCCCGCCAGACCGGACGCCGCACCGAGCGCAACCGCGCTAATGCCAGCCGCCTGCGCACCTCGGTTAAGAAATTGCAGCAGGCCATCGCCTCCGGCGACCATGCCGCCGCGCACGCCCTGCTCAATGACACGCTGAGCGCCATCGATAAGGGCATCCAGAAGGGCGTATTGCATCATAACGCCGCCGATCGCCATAAATCCCGCCTGACGCTGGCGTTCAACCAGCTTGCGGCCAAATAATTTCGCCCTCGCTTCGCGTAGCGGCGGCCCACAAGTTCACCATCAAGAATATTAAAGCCGCATCGAGTAGGAAGTCAGGGTTGTTTATTAGGTCCCGGCCCTCCGCCGTTGAACGACGTTGAGCGCTCAGGGAGAAGCAATTCCGAAGGAATTGCTTCATGAAAAGCTGCGAGCAGGCGGAGACGGAAACCGCGAGGCAACCGGAATAAGCTCTCTTCCTCAAGTCGGGCAGCGATCCTTAATTTTTCAGCAATTCCGAAGGAATTGCGTTGAATGAAGCCCAGCGTTGGGGCGTAGCCCCAAGGAGCGCGTTAAGCGCGACCGCAGTGTACACAGATGTACATGAGGATTGCCGAGCGGGTTCCAACGCCGCTATGCGACGCTTATCTCTGAGCGTAATCCTTCCTCTTAAAAACGAAATTGTTCTGACATGGGCCGCAGATTATGCTGCAGGCGCACTCGCACGCCCATGCCATGAAAACTTTTCGGCGTGCCAAAACGCAGATCGCTGATCATCACCACCTTGGTATTTCCCGCGCCGGGCCGCGTTTTCACCCACGGATCGCGGGCAAATTGTAAAAAAATCCGGGCCGCGCGGGTGTGCTCCGCCGCCAGAATGGCCGGGGTCGCGGCGGGTTTATAAAGATTGTGCAGCCGCGGCGGTTTTCCATTTCCTGCGGTGATATTTCCGATCTGATAGCGGTCCGGCAGGCTCGCCACTCCCCGCCAGGTCAGCGGCGAGGTAAACGTTGGGTAGGCGGCCAGCGCGCGGTTTGCCGCCGGCTCATCCAGCGCCTGCCGCAGCTTTTCGAGAGCCCGCTGATGCGCCGCGGCCCGCACGCCCCACCATGCGCCCATCGCCAGCAGCGCCACCGCCGCGCTTTTACGGTAATGGCCGCGCGGTCCGCCCTGATCGCGCTGCACCATGGCCAGCAGCATGGGCAAGGTCAGGCATGCCAGCAGAATCAGCCATAGCCACGGGTCCACGATCGGCATCCAGTCGAGCGCGAACCAGTGCTGGCTAAGCGGATCCAACAACCGTATGCCGTAGCTGTTGGTCCAATCCATCAGCAGATGCGAGCCAATGCCCAGCAATCCCGCCGCTAGCCCCAGCCGCCAGCTCACCGGATTTTTCCTCTGGCCTTCCTCAGCTTCTCCCCGCGGGCGCCAGCGTCCCTTCGCCGGGTCCCAACTTCCTTTCCGGCGCTGCAGCCGGCCGGCCAGCCCGCGCCAGAGCCAGGCGATCAGCAGCATGCCTAGCGGCAGAAACAGCAGTGAATGCGTAAATCCGCGGTGATATTCGATATAGCGAATGCCGCGCATTGACCACAACACATCCACATCCGGCGCATTCGCGGCCACGATAAGCATCGTCGTCGCCAGCGGCGCCTTGTCCTTGAAAAAGGCCCGCGAGAGCGCGATGCCGACCATCGAATGTGTCAGATTATCCACGCGCGTTTCTCTTCTTCAATTCTCGAATGTACCTGAGGATCGCCGAGCCATTGCCAAAACCGCAGGTTTTGTCAAAAGCATGTTCCAACGCCGATCTGCAATGCTGATCCCTGAGCGTGATCCTTATATAATCGCTGCATGGCGGCTGAAACCAACCCCTTTCCGGATGCGGCGCATGAAATCGCCGCGCTCCGCGGCCAGCTCCGCCGTCACGAATATCTATATTACGTGCTCGACCAGCCGGAAATTTCCGACGCCCGATTCGACGCCTTGATGAACCGGCTCAAGGCGCTCGAACAAGCCCATCCGGAGCTGGTCACTTCTGACTCGCCCACCCAGCGGGTCGGCGGTGAGCCGCGCGAAGGCCTGGTGCGGGCGCCCCATTCTTCCCGCCTGCTCAGTCTGGATAACGCCTATTCCGAAGCCGAGTTGCGCGATTTTGACCATCGGGTGCGCCAGGGGCTCGGAGATGAAAGCGCGGATTATGTCGCCGAACTCAAGCTGGATGGGCTCAGCCTTGCGCTCCATTACCACCAGGGTCTTTTCGTGCGCGGACTGACGCGCGGCAATGGAGAAATCGGCGAAGATGTGACCGCCAATCTCCGCACCATCCGTTCCCTGCCCCTGCGCGTGCCGCTGCCCGATGGGTTTCCCTCTGATATTGAAGTCCGCGGCGAGGTCGTCATGCCGCGGGCGGCTTTCGCGCAGGTCAATGCCGAGCGCGAAAAGGAGGAACTGGCCTTATTCGCCAATCCCCGCAACGCGGCCGCCGGCGCGCAGGGGCAGGGAACGGATGGTG
>JAJZKJ010000335.1 GCA_021804195.1 Acidobacteriota bacterium | reverse complement strand
TTAGAGTGACGGTCCCGGCGTTGGCCAGCGCCACGGAATTACCCGATAGATTAAGCGAATAACCCTGGCTCAACTGAACTGAGCCGTTGTTCACATTCGCTCCGGTGTTGCTTAGAACAATCTGGGTAGCGTTGGCCATATACGTTATTCCGACCGTGCCGTTGTTGACAAACCCGCCGGTACCGCTGATGGTACCGAGGATGTACATCTGGCTGTTGTTGGTCAGGATGCCGCCGCCGGAAAGCGTGCCGCCCTGGATGGTCATGGTGGCCTGGTTATTCAGCCCCTGGCCGTCGAAGGTAAAAATCTCCCCGGATGTAACGGTCAGCGTGGCATCATTCTCTATACCGTTGCCCAGTGTAAACTCGCCGGAGCCGGAGACGTTTAACAGACCCTGATTGATCAGACGGGCGTTGAACGCGCCGGCGGAATAATCAAAGGTTCCAGTTGGACTGTTGACAAAAACCGCGTTGGCTCCGCCGTTAATATCAGAAATATTGCCGCCAGCCTGCGTGAACTGTCCGTTATTGACAATCTCTCCCGGTATCAATGCGCCACCCGTGCCCGTGTCTGCGCCCAAGTCAATGGCACCGCCGGAAAAACTGTACGTTCCCTTGCCGCCATTGAGCGATGTGGTAAGTGTGTCGGCAACGGTGTTTGTGCCGCTTCTTTGGGTAAATGTAGCCGTCGCGCCGGCAACATCACCGATGGTTTCGCTCTGCGCGGCGAAGGTGCTCACGGAGCCGTCAAGGGGACTCTGGCTTAAGGTCAGCGTTCCATCAACCGATACCTGGTTGAAAGTGGTGCTGGTGGTCTCGAATGATGCGGAGGCTTGGGCAAAGGTGCCGGCTACCGAGAGATTGGGTGCCGCCACACCGGCCCCGCCGTTAATCGCGCCGGAATAAATGTTGAAGTTCGCTCCGGCGGCCACGGTAATTCCGCCCGCCACCTCGGTGGCTCCGCGATCCTGAAAGAATGTTCCCTGTGAAACGCTCAAGGTGCCACGGGCATTAGCGCTTCCAACACGCAGGACGCCGCCATCTCCCATGAAAAACCCCGCCCCGGACGCGCCAATGTCGAGATTTCCAACCGTGACATTGCCTCCATAGGTATTGTTACCGCTCTCGCCCACCTCCGCATCTCCGTATACCTCAAGGTTATTGGCACTGAAAACGGCGCTATTATCCGAAACGGAGTATCCTTCGAGATCAACCTCAAGCACGCCGCTTGATTCAACGGTGGCATTGCTGAACTCCGCGGCCGCTGTAGCGCCGATATTGGCTTCCAGAATCAAGGCCCCGGACGCATCAAGTGTCGGTCCGCCAGCCGTGGGGGCCCCAGGCGCGCCAGCGAGGCTGCCGTTGGCTATGTAAATTTCTCCACCCTTAGCCACGCCCACCGAGCCCACCGAATAGTTGCCGGCGTCCACGTTCACGGACCCGCCGGTCACTAAGATCTCTCCGGAGGGGCCAACGGCCAGAACGCCCTGGGTGGGAGTGGTGCCGGCCGGGCCATACAGCGTAAGCTGTCCGCCGCTGAGATTGTACGCGCTATATTCCCCGTTGTTGCCGCTGGTTGCCTGGCCGACATCAAGGTATTGCGTCTCGTTAGTTCCTCCGCTCTGGTTATATATGCCCGTGGCTCCGGCGGTGGTACCGAGGATTTCTTGGCCGGAATTGGTTGCAGTGCCGACGATCATCGCGTTCGTAGAATTGGTCTGGGACAACGTGCTGGTGTTGCCGCTGATATTCCCGAGAATAAGCTCGGACGGACTGGATCCCGTCGTATACGTGGCATCAAAGTTGATCGTTGCATTGACGCCAATTGCTGCCACATCGCCGCTGCCGGGTACCGGGCCCGCCCCGCTGTTCCAATTCGCGGCCGTGCTCCAATTTCCACCGCTGGTATTGGTGAATGTCTGGGTGGCTGCCCCCGCTTCTGCCCCCGCCCAAGTCAAGGCGGCTACCGCCGCCGCTGCGGCAATACCCGCAGCTCTGTGGCTCGTTGTTCCGGTGAAAATGTGTGGTGTTAAGCTCCGCATGACAATTCTCCCAAAAAAAGTTTCTAAAATCCGAAAATACTCATTCCCCGGCGAACGCCGCCGGGGAGTGACTACCAAAAAAGCCGGCGCGATCACGGGCTCTGCACCAGACTGGATTTAAGATGGACTTTATTTATCTTGCCATCCCGCATGGCCACTCACCGCGGCTCCTGCCGCGCGCGTGCACCTCTGTGTGGAAGTATATTCCTATAAGAAGCGCCCGCAATTCCCCTAAACAGGGGGGGGGGGCGGCGGCGAAGCCGCCGCAGAGCAGGAGAAGTTGGAGAGGTGACCAGTAGAGCAGATAAGGCTGGGAACACGAACGTGGCTGTCGCCGAGGCAATGCAGAGCCTCCTGCGGTCTACTGCTCTACTCTCCACTGCTCAAGCCATTTTTGCCAAAGCCGCCGCAGAGCAGGAGAAGTTGGAGAGGTGACCAGAAGAGTCCCGGCGCGCCGGGACTGGGGCACAAAAGTGGCTGTCGCCGAGGCAATGCAGAGCCTTATATTTTATTGCCGGCTCATGTCCCCGATGCCCGGGGTGTGTGCCCCAATCACCGGTTCGCGGTAGGTGCCCTTCTGGGCCGGCGGAACGCGGGGCAGGCCGGGGATGTCGAACGTCATGCGGCCGACCGGAGGCTTGGCAAGGAATTTTGCCAGAAGTTCCGCTCGGGAGCACACGCGTATCCGTTGGTACAGGCTTGTAATGTACTGATGCACCGTATGCCGGCTAAGCGCCAGGCTTCTGGCGATCTGCTTTTCGGAACGGCCGGCCAAAAGCATCTGCAGCGTTTGCCGCAGGCGCGGGCTTAGCGTCGCCAGACAGGGATCGGTAGAAACATTATGCGCATCGCGCTGGAGCATGATCGCCAACTCATTATGGAATAGCTCCACGATACGCTGATGCCGCAGGGACAGCGGTGGTTCGTTCCAGCCGCGAAGCATGTAGATGATATGGTCTCGATTCATCCACGGCAAAGGCCGCTGGGATATGATGAAACTGTCCACCCCGCTGGTGCGGCGATATCGCTGAACATGTTCGCATCTATACCAGTGCGCAGGCGACATAAACTGATCACGGAATTTCGTCAGCGGCCGCCCGACGTGCGGATAGATAACCTGCCAGGTTGGATCATCGGAAATATCAAGACGGGAGAAATATTCCCGCCATGTTGCGCGTTCCTGATCGCCGCGCCAGCCAAAATCCACGGGATTGGCAGGCCTCATGCGATTTAGAGTATAGGGCAATTCCATTTCGCCGGTAAGGCCCACCTGTGCCCCCAGCAGCGCCGTGAGGCCGGAGATCAAATGCAGCCGCCACGCGGCCGGATCGCCGCCCAGTTCACGGATTTCTCCCAGCAGCCCAAATATCTGCCGCACATCCGCAAGGCCAATGATCTGGGATTTACTCATTTGATACTCTGTCAAGCCTGCGCCAATCCGCGCGTTTCGTAGAGTCGCACCAGCAGTTCAGATCGCGTGCTGACCGCAAACCGCCGATGCAATTCCTTCACATATCCATGCACTGTATTGCAACTGCAGCCCAACTCCGCAGCCACT
>JAJZKJ010000334.1 GCA_021804195.1 Acidobacteriota bacterium | reverse complement strand
GGCCGGCGGTAAAAACATCGTGGCCGCGGGCGCGCAAGCCCGCGAGCAGCCCGGCGAGATGGGTTTCGCCCCCGCCCCAGGCGGCGGCGGAGTTGACCTGAAGAATACGCATGGGTCAAAGCGATTTTAATTGAGACTGGGGCTGGCGTTCGCGGAAAATTTCCGCCAGCCGGGGCTGAAAGCCGGTGAGCGCATGCGAGAGCGCCACAGGATCAACGGCGAGATCGAAGTTGTGAGGCGTGAATTTTTGCCGATCACGGCCGAAAATCGTGAGCTGTTTAAGTTGCGGATCCACCAGCCAGTATTCCCCGCCCCATACTGCCATATGCAGCCAGCAGGAAAACGAGATTGCGTACGATCTGCTGGTGGTAAACGATGGGCGAGGGGGACATGTAATGACGGCCGGCGATGATTTCATGCCGCAACTGGTCTTCCGGCAGAGCCCAAAGATCGGCGTAACGCAGCAGGGCTGGGCCGGTTCCAGAGGCCATCATAACCTCACGAATCTAATATAAACCCAGGGCGAATATATTTCATCGTATGCTGGCTTTGACGTAATTCGGAGGTGGTCATGCGCGGCATGGCATTGGTGTTTTGCGCGCTGTTGTTATGTGAGCTCGCCCCGGCACAGAAAGGCGGCTGGCGGGCGGTTGAAGGACTTACGAGGGGATCGCTGGTCAAAATCCAATTGCGTGGGACAAGCGTGAGCGGCAAGATCGCAATGGTTTCAGCCACCGGCCTGGTGCTTGAAAATTCAAATGGTTTGCGGCGGTCTATCGCCAGAGATCAGATCATAAAAATTTATCTGATGGGCAAGACGCATAAGCTGCGGGATGGCCTGCTCGGTGCTGGCGTCGGCGGCATCGGCGGCTTCATATATGGCGCGATCATCGCAAGCAGGGATGCGCCACCGCCAGGTTATACCCCTCCGGGTTTTGTATGCTGTCAAAAACACTGGGTTCTGGCGGGCTCTATTGTTGGTGGGGCACTTGGCATCAGCGGCGCCATCGCCGGATTTTTTATTGGAATGCGGCATTCCCGGGCGCTGATCTATGAGCGTGACGATGCGTGGAGACGCCATAAGCAAATGCAGCATCAAAGGCGTATGCCAGCTTTAAAATTGACGAAAAATTGACAGATATAGAGTGGAATGACTTACTTGATTGGCTGCCGGGCAGGGACTCGAATTGCAACGGCCCATTGAAAACACAGAAGTTATTGAAATTAAAGGCCGCCAAAAAGTCCAAAATCGCGAAATTGGGCGGGCGCTGACACGTGGCTGACACACGGAACTGATCATGGGCACGCTTCCGCAGGAATCCGCGTTGCAACTGCGGCGTGTACTTTTCGGGCAGTTGCCAGGGCTCGTTCGGCTTCATCACGCGATGCTTCCTTCTCTTCGCCAGGGTAGCGGTATTTCCAGGCATATTCGGTCAGCGGCGCCGCCTCGCTGGTCAATTCTTGCAGGGTGCTATCGAGCGCCGCGCACTGGCGTCCAAGTTCTTCGAGGCTGTGCGTCTTGCGAAACGGCACGTCGTGCCAAGCTAACATGGCCTTCAAGGATTTTTCCGCCGCCTGCTGCGCATGAAAGGTGATCACGGACCAAAGGACATCGTCCTCGCGCATGGCCTCGTGCTCGGCCGCGCGCAAATCCTGCGCGGCCTTGCGCATCCAGGCGCGCGTGTCCTCTATGCGGGCGTCTTTAGCCAAACAGGAGCCTTCCTTCGCGCAGGACCGTGCCGGGCAGCGAGGCTTTCAGTTTTCGCCGGTCCTCGAAATATGAATGGGTGACCACCAGGACGTCCGCTGCAATGCCTGTTCCCCGGAGGACTTCGTAGGCCAGGCGGCTGCGCTTCCGCTCCGGCGGCGCATCGTCGGGAATAACAACCATCAGATCAAGGTCGCTATCCGGGGTTTCGTCCCCGCGTGCGGCTGAGCCGAACAGGTAAATTCGCTCTGGCTTATATGCCTCTCGCAGGCGTCGGGTGATCACCGAAAGATTTGCCTGCTGAGGTCGTGCCATTTTTTCGACAGCTAAGTGATTTCTCATGATTCAATTTTGTGGAACCCTATCGAAAAGCAGGGCCGGCTCAAGGCCGGCCCTCTCCATACTCAGTTCTGGTTCGCCCTGAGGAAAAGCCGCAGGGCGCTGTCGGCGATCCGGACCGAGCGGTAGACCCGCCTCCGCCGGCTTGACGACTTTGGCAGCATCGTCGCCTTCAGGTGGCCCCGATAGACCAGCCGCCTGATCGTATCGTTGCTCCAGCCGGTGATCGCCGAGACTTCCTTCACTGAGTACATCTTCTCCCAGGAATCCATGGGATTGCTCCTCGTTGTGGATGCCTCTCCCTTGCGGGAGTCGGAAGAAGCGCAGTCCGCGGGACTGGTTGCCCCTACCCGCCAGGGTAGAGGTAGGGCCAGTATACGCCCGCGGGAAGCGGTTGGCATGAATCCGTGAAACGCATAATACGCAAGCCGGGACCGTACCGGAGCCGTTCCACCGCTGGAACTCGGCCGGTCCGCCACGCTATCTGCATAACTGCTTCATACTCAACAATTTGCCTCTTCATAAACATCCTCGCCTTCGATTACGGGCAATCTCCCTCTCTACCCCTCCTCCGTCCGATTGCCCGCGCCTCATCCCACCCGATATTTCGCACCATATCCCGCGCTTGACCCTGCGATCTCAGTGGCATACGCTAGCCCCACAAACCCCGTATCCCTTGGAGACAAATCGATGAAGAGCGCCATGCCGAACGCGGTCTTTTCCCATTGGCATCATCCGGTTTCAAATTTCCAGACCTCGACCCAGGACTTCTACGCCGCCGTCGAACAGGCGCTTGCGCCGCACCGCATTCCGGGCATCGAACTCTCCCGGGTGGAGTGGAAGGAGGGCGGCGCATTCTCGGAGAAGCGCCAGTACCTGCGGGTGAAGCGGGAAAAGCTCGTCTTCGACGTCTGCGCGGCGCCCTTCGGCGCCGACTACTTCTTCTCCTGGTGGCTGGCCGAGATTCCGCCGAAGCACGGGCTTCTGAAGCTGGCCGGCATGCTTTTCCTCACCCTGTTTTCCTTCGGCATCGTCATGTGGATCTTCGCAGCCGTCTTCGGTGACGCGGCGGGAACGATGCTGGCGTTCTTCCTGTCGCTCGCCGCGTATCCCGTGCTCGTCTGGCTCCTCGGCAATGCCCTTGCGAAGGGCGCCTTCGGCGCGGGCGCGGAAGACGCGCTGATCGCGACGCCCTTTTTCGGGTGGCTCTACCTCAAGCTCTTCAATCCGCTCACCTACTACAAAACCGACACGAAGCTGATGTTCCAGGCGGCGGTGAGCGCGGCGGTGCACGAGTCGGTGGACTGCCTGATGCAGGTGAACGGGCTGCGGGCGCTCACGGAGTTCGAGCGGAAGCCGGTGCTGAAGGCGTTCGCGGCGGGAGTCTGAGCATTGGCCAAAAAATCCGGCGAACTCGTTCCCTACCCGCCGGAAGGCGCACGTCCGGCGCTTGAGCCCTTCGATCCGCTCACGCGCCAGTTCTACGAGTGGGAGCAGCGGGGACGGGGCTGGAGAGTCTACCCGTATCCGGTCATGATCGAGCCGCCGTTTATCCC
>JAJZKJ010000333.1 GCA_021804195.1 Acidobacteriota bacterium | reverse complement strand
CATGATCACCGCCCGCATGTTGATCATCAGTGCCCCGAAATTCAGCCAACCGGTGGGCCCGCGGGCTATGTACAGTGCCAGTGGTCCATCGACTACATTTATCGCCAGGCTGCTGGCCGCACATGCCCATGGACGCTGGCACCGCGTGACGGGAAATGTCATGGTGCGCATACCCGGGTTTCTGCCCGGCCTGCGCAACAACCAGCAAGTACAAATGACAGCCTGGATCAGTCACCCCCCGAGGGCGGTGAACCCCGGTACGTTTGATTATCGCGATTACTTAAGTACGTATCGCATTCTGGCCTCCATTTCCGCGCGGCATTCAAGACAGCTCCACATTCTTTCCGCCCGGCAAAGCCTGTTGCCATTATCCGGGTGGCTGGATTGGCTGCGCCTGCGGCTGCGCCGGCGTCTGCTCCGGGCGCAACGCGGACACACCCGCGCCGCCTTTAGCAATATCGCCCTGCTGCTGGGGTATCGGGATCCATCGATTCGGCGGGTGGCCAGGCACTTTTCGCAAAGCGGGGCCGCCCATTTGCTGGCCCTTTCCGGTCTCCATGTGGTCATTATCGCAGGCGCTATATGGTTGCTGCTGCGTTTTTTTATCCGTCGGCCCAGGTATCGGGCCCTGGCGGCCATGCTGGTGATCGTGGTCTATATGCTGGCCACACCGTGCGGGCCGCCGGTGGTGCGGGCCACGGTGGCCATTGTGATGGTCTTCATCACCATGCTGCTGGGCTGGCCGGTGGAAATTCTCAACATTCTGGCGGCCGCGGCGATTGTGGTACTGTTGTGGACGCCCGGGGCCATCACCGGCGTGCCTTTTGAACTGACCTTTGCCGTAACCGTGGGCCTGGTGGTGTTGGGCGTGCGCTTTCAGCGGGCGGTGTTTGGCCGGTGGCTCGAGCATCAGGGCGATCTGGCCCGTGCCGCCAACACGCGCTGGTCGTATGCACGCTTGCATATCAAGCACTGGATATGCGCGGTGATAACGGCCAATGCCATCGGCACCATCATGGCGGTCCCGCTGACGATCTACCGCTTCAACCAGATCACACCGCTGGCAGTCATCAGTGGACTTATTCTGCTGCCTTTGGTCTCACTGGCTCTGGTGGCGGGCTTGCTGGAATTATTGGCGGTACTGGTCTGGCAACCACTGGGTGCGGCCGTGGCGACGGCGTGTTATCCGGTGATACTTTCCATGATGTACACGGTGCGGCAGTTGGCCGCCATCCCGGGCAGTGTCATCAACGTCCGCGGCGGACCGTGGTGGAATGTGGTGCTTTGCTACGCGGCCATCGCGTTGTGGATGATGCGGCGACGCATGGGCTTATCCCGCGCCACGGTGCTGATTTTGGGCGTAGGCGTCATCACACTGCTGGCGGGCTGGTATGCAATCACCCAGCCGCACCGGTCCGTTGACATCTGGGTGACCTCCGCCGGCAGCGGCAATGCCGCCATTATCACCGGTCCGGATGGCAGTGCGGCGGCGATAAACTGCGGATCGCTGGGCGCACCGCATTTTCTCGCCGGCCAAATGGCTTCGCTGTTGCACCACCGGGGCATAGAACAACTCAACGCCTGCATTGCCGGCCGCATTGATCCGACGCACGCCAGCGCCATTGGCCTGTTGGCATCACGGTTTGGTCATGCGCCGGTGTTCACGGATTATTGCGATGCAGCCACCACGGCCGGACACCGCCGATTTTTTGCCAACCTGACGGGTTTAAATCTTCAAGTGCATGGTTTGGCCTCCGGCAATATTCTGCGTATCGGCAGCAGCATCTCGTGCCGGGTGCTCTGGCCGCCGCGAAATCTGCCCGCACAGGCCCCCACCGCGATGCGCGGCTGCATTCTACTGCTGTCGGCTTACCATCGCCCGCAGGTGCTGTTTCTGGACCGCACAGAAAATCCAGCGGTGGTGCAAATGCTGGCGGCCCACGGAATTCGAGCCGCCACCGTCATATTGACGGGACCGGGAAATCTCCAGGCCCCCATGCTCGCGGCATTACGCACGCTTGATCCGACGACTTTGATTCTCTCGGGTGAAGTGGCCACGGCTTTCCACGCCGATCAGCGCCTGCTGCGGCCTGTCGGCTTGAGAATCTATGCGGTACGGCAGGTCGGTTGTGTTAAAATCACCCTCGCGCGCCAAAGCAGCACTATTCAAACGTTCCTGGCTTCTCCGGGGCGATCGCGGTAGGTGCTCCCGGCAGGGCGGCAGGCGGGCGAACACCAGGGAAATGCGCGTCGCAGCTTGGAATAATCCTGGGCGACGAGCCGCCCAAAAGAAACGCACACTTCCGAATCGCCGGGTTTTAAATTACACTTTCAAAAAGATCGCGGCAGCGCGCTCCCGGCTTGGCCGGGGGCGACCACGCCTCACCCAACGGACACCATGCCATGCGCACCATCGCCCTGTTTAATCAAAAGGGAGGCGTCGGAAAGACGACCACCACGGTAAATTTAGGAGCAGCTCTGGCCGCGGCTAATAAGAGAGTCATTTTAATTGACATGGACCCGCAGGCGAACCTGTCTTTTCATCTGGGGTTGGAACCAAAAAATATCACCACCTCCACCTATCAGGTGCTCACCTTGGACGTGCCCCTTAAAAAGGTTTTGATACGAGTCGATCAACATCTTTATGTCGCACCCGCCACCACCGATCTCGCCGGCGCCGAAGTTGAATTGGTGAACATGGAACACCGCGAGACGAAACTCAAAAGCATGGTGGAAATCGACCCGATCCGGGCCGATTATTGCCTCATTGATTGTCCGCCGGGGCTTGGCTTGCTTAGCCTCAACGCCCTGTGTCTGTGCACTGAGGTTATTATTCCGCTTCAGGCCCATTTTCTGGCCTTGCAGGGCATGGCCAAACTCATGGAAACCTGCGCCACGGTCCGGGACAACTTTAATCCGATTCTGTCCATTTCCGGGGTGCTGTTTTGTCAGTATGAGGCTACTCCGCGTTTGAGCGGCGAAGTAACCAATGAAGTGAAAGCGTTTCTTGAACAGGCCCGCGGATCCGACCATCCCTGGAGTCACGCCCAGGTATTTCAAACCCAGATCCGCAGAAACATTAAGCTGGCGGAAGCCCCCAGCTTCAACCAGAGCATCTTCCGCTATGCCCCCAACAGTGCCGGAGCCGCAGACTACGCCGGATTAGCCGCGGAAATTATACGTATGGAATCTTCCGGCTAAGGCCGCAGAATTGAGCAAACTCAAAGGTCGGGCCGCCGGCACTATAGACCGATGACGACATGGCAGTTACGCCCAAGCCGGCCTGTCCGGCTTGAGCTTCCGTGCATCCGGCATGAAACCGGGCAGGATCACTAAAAACTCAACGTAATAGCCACGTCAAATTCACCCCCGCGCCGGGTGGAACCTGGTGCCTTGCGTAACTGCTGGCCATAATCCATATCCACGCTCAAATTGCGGCCCAGATTGTAATAGACCGCCGCACCCACACTCGCCAAGTCCGCCCGTCCTGAAGATCCGGCGCTATTTTGCACCTGGTACACATCCGCATAATCAAAAAATACGCCAAAATCCAATGATGACCGCAGATAGCCCGGCAGGTCCAGAAATCCTGTCGGATCGCACGC
>JAJZKJ010000332.1 GCA_021804195.1 Acidobacteriota bacterium | reverse complement strand
CGAGCCACGCTGACACCCTTATTTCCGCATTGATAGTCATTTGAACAAGGCTTGTCAAATGAAATTCTGACTGGGGTATAGCCCAATCTTGTAGCGTTTTCGGCGACTAAATGTGATATAAGTTATTATATAATAATGCTTTATGATAAATGACACGCTGCGGGATCGTCAAGTTTTTTCCGGCGATTGGCACGAAATTTGCCCCTACATCCTATTGAGCACAACCGAATTGTGCTCCAAAGTGCGGCTTCGTCCGTATAGCTATATGGAGCCTCGTGCCGATGATGCTCTTATCGGAGCCACAGTTGAATGTGTTCGCCTATTTGTTTTTGGCGAAATCATCGGCAAACATCGAGCCTTTTCGAGGGGATTTGCAATGATCAGGATTTCCGGCCCGGCCATTCTCGACCTCAACACCCAAAACGACCTGTTTGCCAAACAAGGCGTTTACACGCTGCATAACTTTGCGGCAGTCGTACCGGCCCTCAACGCGGTGTTTCAATGGGCCGACAAGCATAGCGTTCCGGTTGTAAGCACCCGCCTGCATTCGGCTTCTATTGCCGACCGCGGCAAAACGCTGGTGGTGGGCACACCGGGCACCGAAGGCCATAAAAAATTGCCCGGTACATTATTGCGCCGTTTTGTCGAACTTCCCGTGGATTGCGGCACCGATATACCGGTGCAGGGGTTTGCCGGCGCCCAGCAGTTCATATTTGACCTTACCGATACCGACCCGTTTGTTTCGCCCCGGCTCGATCGCCTGCTTTCCGAAGCCGAGGCTGATATCTGGCTGGTGATGGGCGGCCCGCTGGAACTGTCAGTTCGCATGGCCGTTCTGGGGCTGCTGCAGCGCCGGCAGAAGGTGGCTCTGATAAAAGATGGCTTTGCCGAGCGCGACGCCTACGAGGGCGAAATGGCGCTGCGGCAAATCGAAAGCAAAAATATTGAATGGCTTGATGCCGCCGAAGTGCCTGATCGCTTCGCCCCCAAGCGCCGCGTGCTCGACCCGGCCCGCAAGCTGCGCCTCGGTCGCGGCGGCATGCCGGTGTTGGTGCATCGGACCATGCGCGGCAGCACCAAATACCGTATGCCGCACTGACGGCGCAACATTGACCACGCCTCACGCAGGCATGCGCCATGAAACAGGCTTCGGCAATGCGGCAATGGAGCCGATGGCCCGCGGCTGTTCAACGTTAAACGTGCCATGCTTCAGAGGCATGTCCGGGAACTCTTGGGACGAAGTTTGTATGCCAAGCGATGCCGCCGCCGTGCGGAACAAGTTGGGCTGAACGCTCCGGCGGGCCACGTTTATGGCGTCAAAGCCGGCGGGAATTTCACCCCAGCGCATCATTTGCGCGAGCATCCACACCACATGGGTAGCCGAGGGAAAGCACCCCTGCGGGCTGAAACTGCGAAATTGCCATTCGGGCCTGCGTGTGGCCGCCAGCGAGTGACAGCCCGCGCTGTGAGGCCCGATGCATAGACTCTGCAAAATAAGTTCCGCCGGTTGATTCAGATACGGCTCGCTTGCGAGCCAGGCCGCAATCTGCGGATAGTTGGCTGGCTCGCCGCAAAACTGACATGCCCGCAGCACGGCGCGCATCGCACCGATGACCTCGTCTTCATGCCGGGCAACAAATGCGGCTCGTCCAACAAGCACTTTTTCGGGATGATCGGGCACAACATCCACCGAGCACGCCGCAATGCGGCCGATGCCCTGCCGCTGCGCCAGCAGGCCCCACGGTTCCGGCGCACAAAACAAATCAAGATACCCCTTGGCCAGGTGCTCACCCATTCGACTGGGCGTCAACGGCATGAATTCGGCGTCTGCACCGGCCTTGAGGCCGCCCTGGGCCAGCCAGTCGCGCAGCACAAAATGCTCGGCCGACAATCTTGCGGGATGCCCGCACGAAAGCATATTCCGCTGTGAAACACGGCGCACCGCCGCGCCAAGCGAGGCCGGAGTAAAAGCGTCAAGCGCCGCAAGCCGGCTTGAAACCACAATGCAGCTTCCGCCGCGGGCCAGGGTCATCAGCGTCTGCACCGACTCGGCATAGCCGTCGCGACCCACCTGGCTCATGGCGCTTGCACCCAGGAGCGCGTGCGACAGGTCCAGCCAGCCGGCGTTTAAGCCATCGCGAATGGCGCGCCATCCGGGCTGGCGCACGAGCTGCACCTGCACTCTTTCTTCCTCAAAAAGCCCACGCTCCCGGGCCACCATAAGCGGCGCGGCATCCAACAAACCGACGAACCCAATTCGCACAACCGGCACCTCTTGCGGCTGCCTGCCGCTGCACACAATGTTCGCGGCAACGACGCGCAGCCGCAGCACACAGCACCAACAATGCAAAAGCTGTGCCGAAGCGGGCGATGCTGATTATTTACCGTCCAAATGTCATACGATTGCGACCTTAACGGAAAAGCGCCCTCTTCACGCCGCACAACTTCTGCGTACAAGATCCCTTGATCGCAAACCGCACCGCACCGGGCATGGGGCTTTGCGTCCAATAATCCTGCGGCTGCACGACCGCAACCCAAGGTCTCAAAAAGCGCTTGTAGACGGGCCTCCCGTATTGCCGAAAAATTATGTGGCCCCAGCGCCTTGTGCGACGGTAGAGCGATGCGGCCCGCGCTTCGGCGCTGTGATGGGTGATGTCGGCAGTGCCGGCATCCGCCGACCTGTTTTTTGGAGTTAGCCATGCTGCTCGCTCAACGCACGCTCACGTTTAACGCACCGTCGGAAGTTCCAGCCACTTCGCTGCTCGATTTAATTGTCGGCCTTTCCGCCGGCCTGGACCTCGCCGCGGGGGCGCCAACCGGCCACAGCATACGCTGCGCCTGGATTGCCTCAAAAATAGCCGCTCAACTCAATCTGCCTGAACACGAGTCAACCGACATGCTCTATTCGGTGCTGCTCAAAGATGCCGGCGTACCCTTTACTGCCAGCCGCATTCATGAGCTTTTCGGCTGCGATGACCTTGTATTTCGCAAAGCCGCCATGCGGGTCAATTTGCGCTCGCGTAGGCAGGCGATTGCGTTTTCATTAAATCAAGCCTCACAGAATCGGCATGTCGGCGGCCAGCCATTGCACACACTGCGGCTGGTGCTGCACAACAATATGATCTGGACCGATCTGGCCGCACTTCGCGCTGACAAAGGCGCTGAAATCGTCCGTGAGATGGGCTTTGGCGACAGCATCGCGGGCTCGGTGCGCAGCCTGCACGAGCATTTTGACGGCGGCGGCTGGCCCCGAAAAATCGCCGGCAAGCATATACCCATCGCCAGCCGCATAGCGCTGGTGGCACGCAACCTGGACCTTCTGCTGCATTCGCATGGTTCTATTCGCGCCATGGATGCGATTGAATCGCACTCGGGCGTTGAGTACGACCCCGACGTTGTCCATGCGCTTGACGCGGCCACGCAGGATGATGCCTTCTGGCTTAGTCTCAAAGCCGGCGACCTGCGCCGGGGGGTTATGCAGGGTGTATCCGACGATGTCATGGCCACCCAGGAGCGCATAGACCTCGTATGCGGCGCTTTTGGCCGGCTTGTAGACAGCAAATCGGCATTTTCTTTTGGACACAGCGCGCGGGTGGCGCGCCTGGCTGAACGCATCGGCCGACAGATGGGCCTCATGCAG
>JAJZKJ010000331.1 GCA_021804195.1 Acidobacteriota bacterium | reverse complement strand
TAGCGGCGCAAAACCATCAGGATCGTCGAGGTCAACGATATCCATGCGGCCCCCGGGTTGGTGGATGATACCCTTGGCGTCCTGGCGCTGCGCCGGCCCGGCGGGGCGATCAAGGCTATAGTGTGGAACTATGCCTGCCATCCCCTGACCATGTGTCGAGTCCGTCCCACCAATGCGGATGGTCAGACCCCCGCGGCGGCTTCCCATCGACGGGACGACACCGGGTCCAACGTTATCAGCGCCGATTACCCAGGCGCCGTGGCCAGGGAGCTGGCGCTCCATTATCCGGGCGCCTTGCCGGTATTCCTTCAGGGTTGTGCGGGAAATATGAATCCCCGGATCCACGGCGGCGTTGGGGCGCGTGATCAGTTGGGCGCCCGGCTGGCCGCGGCCATTGCGGCGATCGTGACCGGTCTGAAGTGGAGTCAGGCCCGGGTGCTGGGGGTTCGCTCTGTGACGGGCCGCCTGGCCACCCTCGGCGGGCTGGTGGCGGCGCCGCTGCAAGGGCTGACCTTAGATGACGTGGGAGCCGTTTTCCTGCCCGGCGAGCAATTCGCGGAAACGGGCCTGGAACTGCGCCGCCGCTTGGGCCCCCGTCGGATAATTGCGGCCTACTGTAACAAGGATGAAGTCGGCTACGTGCCCACCCGCCGCTATCTGACGGACTTTCCGCACGAATATGAGTGCGAGAAATCCTGTGTGGTGTACCAAATGTCGAAGGTTGCCGTATCGGGCGCGGAGGAGCTTCTCGAACAGTGTGTCCAACTGGCGGTCCAAGGGGGCGACACTGTTTTGGGGAGCACTGCCGGATTTTCCAAGGAGAAACACTCATGCGCCATGATCCCGCACGTTGGCTAAGAATCTATCTGAAGATATTGCGGCAGTCGCGTTGGCCCGGCCCTGCCAGGTTTTGAGATGGATTCTAGGTATAGTATGACTGAACTGACCCCCCGAAAACGCGTCGAAGTTTCACTCCACGGCGGGCACTCCGATCGTGTGCCCTTCACGCTTTATGAGCTAAAGATACCGCAGTGCGTCACCGAACGTGCGATGCGCAACCGCGGTATGTGCATTGTCAAGCGCGATGTACCGGTGTTCAAAACCAGTTTTCCGGACGTGAGAATCACGCAGCGGGTATTTTGGGAAGGTGACCGGCAACTCATGCGGACATTTTATGAAACGCCTGTCGGTAAAGTTAACACGCTGGCGGAACGGAAAGGATTTATCTCCTGGACGCACGAGAAGATGTTCAAATCGCCAGATGATTATAAAGTAATTTTGTTCATAATCCGGAATGAACGCTACGAACCGAATTATGCGCAGTTTGCTCAAGCCGAAAATGATTTTGGAGAAGATGCCATTTTTCGTGCGGGGATCGGTCTGGAGCCGCTGCAGGCGCTGATTTCCGGCAACTACCTGGACATGCAGGACTGGTGTGTCCAGTGGATGGACCACCGCGACGAGGTGCTCAAACTGTACGACGTCCTCGTCGAAAATCGCCGTAGAATCTATCCGCTGGTCGCCCAGTCCCCCGCCGGACACGCCAACTATGGCGGCAACGTCACGCCGGAAATCATCGGGTTGGAAACCTTCCAGCAATATTACCTGCCGCATTACCACGAGGCTGCGGAGGTACTGCACCGGCACGGCAAGTTGATCGGCTGCCACTTCGATGCGAACTGCCGGCTGTTGGCCACGGCCATCGCCTCCACGGAGCTGGACTATATTGAAGCGTTCACCCCGGCGCCCAATTCGGATATGACTTTGGCCGAAGCCCGCGCCGCATGGCCGGGCAAAGTTCTGTGGCTGAATTTCCCATCCGCCGCTCACCTGAAATCGGATGCGGAGGTTACGGCGACGACGCTCGACCTGTTGCATCAGGCCGGCACGATGGATGGTCTGCTCATGGGTGTAACCGAGGACATGCCGCCGCACCGCTGGCGGAATAGTTGCCTGGCCATCATGGACGCCTTGGAGCAACACGCGCGCGAGCACCCGGCGTTGTACACCCCGCCGCACGGAAGGGAGCCAGCATGACCTCGCCCCCCAATATTCTGCTGATCATGACCGACCAGCAGCGCGGGGACTG
The DNA here is from genome assembly GCA_021804195.1 of Acidobacteriota bacterium. The sequence continues at coordinate 1,553 of JAJZKJ010000331.1, read as the reverse complement.
CCTTGGTTGCGACGGTAATCCCGTGCTGGAAACGCCCTACCTGGACCAATTGGCCGCGGAGGGTACGCTTTTCCGCCATGCCTATAGTGCGGTGCCATCGTGCATCCCGGCGCGGGCCACGCTGCTGACCGGCATGGATCAATGGCACACCGGCCTGCTGGGTATGGGGGCGGCTTGGGGACCAATTCGGTCGGATTATGCGCACACCCTGCCGGGGGAACTGGCGCGGGGCGGCTACCACACCCAAGGCATCGGCAAAATGCATTTTAAACCCGCCCGGGCCCTTAACGGCTTCCACCACACGATCCTGGACGAGCATCATATGGACCAGCCCGGGCAGGTTTCCGATTACAAGCGTTGGTTCGAGCAGCATAAGACGGAAAGCTACGGGATTCACGACCATGGCCTGGACTGGAATTCCTGGATGGCGCGGCCGAGCCATCTGCCCGAACACCTGCACCCGACACATTGGACGGCCCAGCAGGCCATCGACTTCTTGGCCCGCCGTGATCCGACCAAACCGTTCTTTCTGAAGGTAAGCTTTGTGCGTCCACACAGCCCGTATGATCCGCCCCAGCGCTACTACGATTTATATAAAGACCAGCCCATTCCGGCTCCCCACATCGGCGTCTGGGCGGCGGTTAACGACGATCCGGTGGAGGCGGCTAAAATCGATGCTTGGCGGGGCCGGCGCTCCGCCGAGGAAATTCGCCGGGCGCGGGCTTGTTACTACGGCAACATCACCTTCATCGATCATCAGATCGGCCGGCTGCTTTTGGAGCTGCGCTACCATCACCGCGCCGCCTGGGATAACACGCTGGTGGTGTTTCTTTCCGATCATGGCGACATGCTGGGCGACCATCACCTGTGGCGCAAAGCGTATGCCTACGAAGGATCGGCCCGCATCCCGATGATTGTCCGCCCGCCCAATACTTGGACGATACCGCGCGGCCAGGTGCTCGAGCCGGTCGTCGAATTGCGGGATGTCATGCCCACGCTGTTGGAAGCCGCGGGGCTGGAGGTGCCGCCGACCTGCCAGGGGCAAAGCATGTTGCCATTAGTGCTGGGACGACCAGGTGTCTGCTGGCGGCCCTACCTGCATGGTGAACACGGTCTGGCTTACCATACCACCGGGCAAGCCAATCATTATTTGACGGATGGACGGACGAAGTACATCTGGTTTCCGTACCTGGGCCACGAACAATTATTTGATTTGGAAGCGGATCCAGGCGAATGCCGTGATCTGGCGCGTCAGGCCTCGAAAGCGGCAAAACTAAAACTTTGGCGCAGCCGGCTGGTGGCGATTCTAACGCGGCGCGACTGTGGTTTGACGCGGGCCGGCAAGCTGGTCCGCCAGCCCTCCGATCGGGTGGTCACCCATCCTTACGGGAAAGGCCCAGACCGCTGATTCGCGTTCGACCGAGGAGTTGCCATCCATGTTACCAAGCGTTCATTCCCTAATGGCATTGCGAGGTTCCCCGCGCCAGTGTGGAAAGTGTTATGGCGAAAATCAGGCCGAAATGCTCCGCATATACCTGAAGAAAGAACGGTTT
>JAJZKJ010000330.1 GCA_021804195.1 Acidobacteriota bacterium | reverse complement strand
TTTGGCACATCCGGACTCCACAATTATACCCTATCTTAAAAGAAAAGATAGTTTCTCGTATGAAACCACTATGATTCATTCCCAGCGGCCAACGCGGGAATATTTTCTTCCCTCGCTCCCCGCCTGGCTCCCCACGCCTTAATTCCGCGGAGAAAGAAAGTAAGATAGCCGCAAACCGGGAAAAATTCCACCATACCCGCCTCGCTTTTGAGCCGGCGATGCGCCCAAACGTGCCGAGCAACCTAACGACTTGGAATCGGCGGCGGAATAGGGGTAATATAATGGGTTTGCAGGCTGATCGGAAATTCCGATAGCTACTTGTTTGCGTGCGAGCACACCCAGTCGCACGCACGGGCGGATCGAGATCGCTCCGCCGGAGCAAACGCATGGCGCTCAAGCATATTCGGATCGTCGGGGCCGGCGAACACAATCTCAAAGGTGTGACGCTCGACATACCCCGCGACAAGCTGGTGGTGATCACCGGTCTTTCCGGGTCGGGAAAAAGCTCGCTGGCGTTTGACACCATTTACGCCGAAGGCCAGCGAAAATACGTGGAATCGCTTTCCGCGTATGCCCGGCAATTTCTCCAGCAGATGCACAAGCCCGATTGCGAGGAAATCGAAGGACTGCCTCCCACCATCGCCATCGAACAGCGCGGCGGCGGCGCCAATCCGCGTTCGACCGTCGCCACCACGACGGAAATATACGACTATCTGCGAGTGCTTTTCGCCCGTGTAGGCAAGCCGCATTGTTGGGTATGCAACGAACCAATCGCCTCGCAGAGCGCATCTCAAATTGTGCAAAATATCATGCAGTGGCCGCCGGGAAAGCGCATCATGATACTTTCACCTCTGGCGCGAGGCCAAAAAGGATCGCACCGCGAAGTGCTCGACGCCATGACTCGACAGGGCTTTGTACGCTGCCGCATCAACGGCGAGCTGCGGGAGATCAAAGACATCCCGGTGCTGGATAAAAACATCAAGCACACCCTGGAAGCCGTGGTGGACCGCCTGGTCATCAAGCCGGAAATTCGCACGCGGCTGGCGGATTCCATCGAGCTGGCCCTGAAGCTGGCCGATGGTCTGGTGATCGTGGCGATGGAAATGGATGGAAAATGGGAGGATCATCCCTATTCCTCGCGCTATGCCTGCCCCCATCATCCGGAAAGCTCGCTGGAAGAGCTCTCGCCGCGGTTGTTTTCGTTCAACAGTCCCTACGGGGCCTGCGACGAGTGCGACGGCCTGGGTGTCCTTCTTGAATTCGACGCGGATCTGATCGTTCCGGATCCGAGTTTATCGCTCAAGGATGGCGCCATAGCGGCCTTCCGCCACAGCGGCAAACGGATGAACATTTACTACAACCGGCTGCTGCGGCATTTCTGCGAGACTTTCGGTGTTTCGGAAGATCAACCGTTTGAAGATATACCGCCGAAAATCCGCGCCGTTCTGCTGCGCGGCGCCACGGCTAGGGACAAGGCCAAATATGGCGCCGCGTTTGAAGGCGTTCTTCCCAACTTGCAGCGGCGGTGGGAAAACACCCAAAGCGAATTTATCAAAACGCGGCTGCACCAGTATTTGAGCGAACAGCCCTGTGAAAAGTGCCATGGCAACCGCCTGAAACCACAGGCGCTGGCGGTGAAAATAGGTCCGTACAACATCCGGCAGATTACGGCGCTGACCATCGGAGAAAGCATCACGTTTTTCGAGCAATTGAATTTCACCGGCGAACAGGCGGTGGTGGCGGCGCCGGTGCTCAAGGAAATCCGATCGCGCCTGGGCTTCATGAATGATGTGGGACTGGGCTACCTGACACTGGACCGCCAGACCGGTACGCTTTCCGGCGGCGAAGCGCAGCGGATCCGCCTGGCCACGCAGGTTGGCTCCGGTCTGGTGGGCGTTTGTTACGTGCTGGATGAACCGACCATCGGTCTGCACCAACGCGACAACGACCGCTTGATCCGCACGCTGCGGCACCTTACGGACATCGGCAACACCACCATTGTGGTCGAGCACGATGAAGATATGATCCGCGCCGCGGACTGGCTCATCGATGTGGGACCAGGCGCCGGATCGCATGGCGGGCGCATCGTAGCGCAGGGTACGGTACAAGAGGTGCTCGTTTCGCGGGAAAGTATCACCGCCAAGTACCTCACCGGCGAATACCAGATTCCCCCGCCGGCGCAGCGCCGGGCGACGGTTCCGGATAAATGCCTGGAAATCAGCGGCGCGGCCCAGAACAATCTGCGCAACATCAACGTGCGATTCCCGCTGGGTGTCATGGTCTGTGTAACGGGCGTATCCGGATCGGGAAAGTCTTCGCTGGTCAACCATATTCTGCTCAAGGCTCTGCGGCGTTACCTTTATGGTTCGAAGGAGCATCCGGGAAAACACCAGAAAATTCTCGGTCTGGCGCTGGTGGACAAGGTCATTGAAATAGACCAATCTCCCATCGGGCGCACGCCGCGGAGCAACCCTGCCACCTACACGGGAGTGTTCGATCTGATCCGCCGGCTTTACGCCCGCACGCGCGAAGCCCGCATGCGCGGTTACCAACTTGGCCGGTTCAGTTTCAACGTGAAAGGCGGGCGCTGCGAGAACTGCCAGGGGCAGGGTATTAAGCGCATTGAAATGCACTTTCTTCCGGACATATTCGTAACCTGCGAGGCGTGCCGGGGCACGCGTTACAACCGCGAAACGCTGGAAGTGAAATATCGCGGTAAATCCATTGCCGATGTGCTGGCCATGCGGGTGGAGGAAGCTCTGGAGTTTTTCGAGAGTTTCGCCGGTATTCGCGCCCTGCTCCAGGCGCTCAATGACGTGGGCCTGTCCTATGTGCAACTGGGGCAGGCAAGCACCACGCTTTCCGGTGGGGAGGCGCAGCGGGTAAAACTGGCGACGGAATTGGGCAAGCCGGCCACCGGCCATACGGTTTATGTGCTGGATGAACCGACCACCGGCTTACACTTCGCCGACATTCACAACTTGCTCAACGTGCTCAACCGTTTGACCGACGCCGGCAACACCACCATCATCATTGAACACAATCTGGATGTGATTAAATGCGCCGACTGGATCGTGGACCTGGGGCCGGAAGGCGGCGCGGGCGGCGGAATGGTGGTGGCTGCGGGCACGCCGGAAGATGTCGCGGCCGATCCGAACAGCCATACTGGGCGGTATCTCAAGCACAAACTCCCGTGCGAACCAATGGCGGCGGCGCTATAACACCGCGCCCGTTAGTCGCCGAACAAATACGACGGGCGAGTTCGACCGCGCCGTATTTTTATTTTCACCCGTGCGCACAACTGGCGCGTATGATAGATATCATCCCCGCCCGTTCGACGCGGGGATGTGGCGCCGCAAGCTGCGACCGTTGGTTACTTGACGCCACGGCGAAGTTGCATCAAGCGACGGTACGGTAACGATTGGCGGAACAAAATGGAACCTATGGCCCCGGCGCCGCTCTGGTTTTCCCGCACGGACTTGGCGGAAATTGATCGCCGGGCGGTCCAAGACTACGGCATTCCTGTTCTGACGCTGATGGAAAACGCCGGACGGGCGGTTGCGGAAATTACACAGGCATACATACATGCCGACTCGCGCGTACTGGTGGTGGCGGGACCAGGCAACAACGGCGGCGACGGGCTGGTGGCG
>JAJZKJ010000329.1 GCA_021804195.1 Acidobacteriota bacterium | reverse complement strand
ATGTGGTCGGGCGTCTTGAGCGAGGTGCTGAGCATCCAGATGAACGGTGCGCAGAACACCAGCGCCAGCGCCAGCAGCGCCGCCTGGGCGATGGTTGTCTTCCAGAGGCGGTGTTTTCGAATCAAAGAGCGCACGTTCGTACATCCCTACGAATGGTAGTACACGAATCTGTTGGACAGTTTCATCACGCCCAGCGTCGCCAGCAGTATGAGCACAAACATCACCCAGGCCATGGCCGAGGCGTACCCCAGCCGGTATTCGGTGAAGGCGGTGTTAAACAATTTCAGGGAATAAAAAAGGGTGCTGTCCGCCGGCCCCCCATTGGTCATGATGAACGCCTGGGCGAATATCTGCACCGCCCCGATCAATCCCATGATCAACGTGAACAGCAGCACCGGCGAAATCATCGGCAACGCCACGTGCCGCAGGCGATGCCAGGCCCGGGCGCCATCCAGCGCCGCGGCTTCATAAAGTTCCTGCGGTACGTCTTGCAGCGCCGCCAGGTACAACACCATGCCGCCGCCGCAGCCCCACAGAGACATAAGTATCAACGCCGGCTTGGACCAGGTGACGCTGGTCAGCCAGCCCGGCAGCCACGCCGCCGGCAGGCCGAGGAATCGCAGAAATTCGTTGATCAGCCCCTGCTGGGGATTGAGTATCTGGTTCCATAGCACGCAGGACGCGACCAGGGGCACCACCGTGGGCAAAAAGAACAGGGTGCGGTAAAACGCCAGACCCTTGATCTTCAGGTTCAGCAATAGAGCCAGGAGCAGACCCACCACCATACCCAGCGGCACCGCCACCATGGCGTAATAGAACGTGTTCCATACCGACAGCCAGAACCGCGGATCGCCGGCCAGTTCCTGATAATTCCGCAGACCAATCAACCGCGGCGGCGAAAAAATCGGATAACTGCATAGACTGTAATACAAGGACATCCCCACCGGAAACGCCGTAAACATCGCCAGTCCCGCGATCAGCGGCAGACAAAACGCCACGCCGACCGGCCAGCGGTGGAAGGGGGATGTCGGACGGAAGTGTTTCATCGCCGCCGCTCCAGCCGGTTTCGTGCGCGGCGGACAACTTCCGCCAGCCGTTCTTTTACGAGCCGGTTGATCTTGTCCAGCTCCCGGCGGGCGCTGCGATGGTTATAGAATACCTGCTGACCGGCGCGGTGGAGCAATTCCATAAGGTATCCCTGCACCGGCATAAGGGAGCGGGCATGGGTGCTCTGCGAAACGATCCGGTAGAAAACCATCAGATGTTTGTTATTCCGAATTGTCTGGTAATACGGACTCTTCCGATAGGCGGGGAACATCGCCATGTCTTTCCCATACGCCAGGGTGCCGGCGGGAGAGGCGCACATCCAGCGGATAAACTCAAACGCGGCGGGTGTGACTTTGCTTCCTTTGGGAATGGCCAGCGACCAGCCTCCCAGCCAACCCGTCGGATAGTGACCGTGCGGCCCGGCCGGAATGAAACTCACCCCGTAATCCAGCGTCGGGGCATAACGCCGGATCAGCGAATCTTGTTCAATATACAGCAACGTCATGGCCACCTGCCCGGTGTAGAAAGGGTTGGCGGCGACGCCGATAAAATTCGATTGAAACGCCGCCACGTGGCTGATTCCATAACGTTTGGCGTAGTGCGCCATCCAGCGCAGCGCTTCGATGTTGCGGGGATTGTTGATGGTCACGCGACCGATCAGGTGATTTCCCCGCGGCGGATCGTAAAAGTTTCCCCCGAACGCATACGCCCAGGTGAACAGGGAATTGGCGCTGCCGTATTCCCACGGAATTAATCCCATGCGGATGATTCGCCCCTCCGGACCGATCACCGTGAGCCGGCGGATATCCCGGTCCAGTTGGGCCATGGTGCGCGGCGGATCATTGGGGTTCAAACCGGCTTGCCGAAAAAGCTTTTTGTTCCAGGCCAGCGCGAAATTGGGGTCCGCGCCCCAGGGAAGCGCATAGACCCGGCCGGCAAAAACGCTTTCTTTCCAGCGCGGCGTCCAGAAATCCTTGCCGGAAATGCCGGCCTGGCGCACCGGCCCGGTGATGTTGTCCAAAGCTCCCCGGGCCGCCCATTCGGACGCTTGCTGCCCGTCCACCACGGTTACGTCCGGCGGGACGCCTCCGGCGATCGCCAGAAACAACTTCTGACTGCTGGTGAGATTGTTGGCGGCGTAAGAAACCGCAATATGAATATTCGGATGTAGATGCTCAAATTCATCAATTACTTTTTGCAGGCGGGCTTTACTCGCTCCGCCGTAGGGTTCCCAGAACGAAATCACCGTTGGGCCGCGCCGCGGGGGTTTGTGCCCGCAGCCGCCGAGCATCCCGGTAATCCCCGCTGTCGCCAGAAGGAGAAACCAGCGGCCCACCGGAACGCCGCGCGGGAATGTTCGGGATTTGGGCATCATTTTTCCTACGAGTCATGACCCGCTTCGCAAGCTCGTCCGATTCGTCGGTCCGACGGGCCACGGACCGGCACGCCGCCCCTCCCCGCAACTCGCGTTGGGAGTGTATGCGCTAAGGCGCCCGCGGGCAAGGCGATGCCCCCGCTCCCGCCCGTCCAGACACACCGCGGGGCGCCGCGCGATACCACAAAGGTTGATCCAACCTCTATAATAAATAAGACGCTGGCGAGACGTCTCAAGGACCGCGCGGACTTGTTATTAGCGAGCCGAGAGGAGCCTGCGAAAAAGCAAAGCGGGTATTGGCGATTTTCGCCATCGCGCCGCCCGGACGGAAAAGGAAAAGAACATGTTGCAACACACGTCAGTCACACTGGACGCCAATGAAGCCGTGGCTTCGGTGGCCTATCGTCTCACGGAAGTAATCGTGATTTATCCCATCACACCGTCAAGTCCGATGGGTGAATTTGCCGACGAGTGGTCGGCCGAGGGGCGAGTGAACCTTTGGCAAACCGTACCGATCGTCCAGGAGATGCAGTCCGAAGGCGGCGCCGCCGGCGCTGCGCACGGAGCCATCCAGGCGGGCGCGCTGACCACCACTTTTACGGCCAGCCAGGGCCTGCTGCTGATGATCCCGGACATGTACAAGATTGCCGGCGAACTCCAGCCGTTCGTGATGCACGTAACCGCCCGCACGTTGGCTACTCATGCCCTTTCAATTTTTGGAGACCACTCGGACGTCATGGCCTGCCGGCAGACGGGTTTTACCATTCTGGCGAGCAATTCCGTGCAGGAAGCCCAGGACATGGCCGCCATTGCGCACGCCGCAACGCTTCAGACGCGGGTTCCGGTGCTCCACTTTTTCGATGGGTTCCGGACGAGCCATGAGATTGCCAAGATTGAGACTCTAACCGACGATGACCTGGCGGCGATGCTGGGGACCGGCGCGCCGACGGTGCGGGCGCATCGCCTGCGAGCCATGACGCCCGATCGCCCGGTGCTCCGCGGCACGGCCCAGAATCCGGACACGTTTTTTCAGGCCCGCGAGGCCTGCAATCCTTTTTATGACGCCGTACCCGGCGCGATCCAGGACGCCATGAACCGCTTCGCGGCGCGCACCGGCCGAGAATATCACCTGTTTGATTACTTTGGCGATCCGCAGGCCCGGCGGGTGATCGTGATCATGGGTTCGGGCGCCCAGGTTGCCCAGGAAACCGTGGAATGGATGCGGAAGCACGACGAAAAA
>JAJZKJ010000328.1 GCA_021804195.1 Acidobacteriota bacterium | reverse complement strand
CCGTACACCAGCCCCAGCGCCGGCCCCAGCAGCAGCCGCAGCACAAAGCTGCCCACGATGATCATCAGAATATAGCTGACCCAGCCGCTGATACGGTCGTAAACCATCACTGCGTTATAAGGCAGCATGTTGCGCAGCACGCGGCTGCCGTCAAGCGGCGGAATGGGCAGCAGGTTGAAGAAGAACAGCGACAGGTTGACAAAGATCGCCAGCGTCGCCAGCAGCACAATCACCTGCAGCGGCACCGGTACACCCCTCGGCAGCACGCCCGCAAAACTGGCCAGCACCATCATCCGCCCATGCGGAACCACAATGGCGATCACGGCCAGGATCAGAAATGCCGCCATCACCAGAATCAGGTTCGAAGCCGGCCCGGCCAGCGTGGTCAGGTTGTCGTCGCGGACGATCTTGCGGAAGTTGCGCGTAATCACCGGCGTCGGCTTGGCCCACCCGATCAGAAAGCCCCCGAACATGCCCAGCCCCACAAATGGACCGAAGATCATCAGCGCGGGAAACAGAAACGTGCCCACCGGATCGGCGTGGTACATGGGATTGAGCGTGATGCGGCCCTGCAGCCGCGCTGTCTGATCGCCCAGCATGGACGCCATCCACGCATGAGCGCACTCATGAAAACTGAGCGAAAACAGCAGCAAAACAAATTCGAAAATAGCGATGAGAAAGCGCGTGGACTGCAAACAACCTCTCCAAATGCCTGAAAATTCAGGTTAGCACGCGCTCTTGGAAGTCGGGATCATTTAGCGCCATCTGTCCCGCTCAGATGCTATCCCCCGGGAAGCTGCCCACCGCCTCGCCGGCGCCCACCTCCTGGCCGCCCAGCACAATGGCATGGCTGGCCACGCGCGCGCCAGCGCCGATGACCGTCGGGGCAAGCTTTACCCGGTCGTACCGCCCGGCGTCATGAGAGTGCGAGAAGATGCGCGCGAATGAGCCGATGACGGCGTTCTTGCCGATGCTGATGCCGCCGCGGTCGTTCAGCAGCACCCGCTGGTAGATGATGGCGCCGTCGCCGATCGACAGGTTGTAGCCGTACACCAGATCAACGCCGCGGTGGATCTTCACCCCCGCGCCCAGATGCTCGAACAGGTGCCGGCCCAGCATGCAGCGGAATCGCAGGCCCAGCCAGTGATTCAGCCCGATCGGCGAGCGGTCGAACATCTGCCAGAACCACAACAGCGGCTTGCGCTGGTTGTAGCGCTCCCGATCGATGTCGGGAAAATACTGCGCCTCCAGCGTCGCGTTTTCCGGGTCGAGCGAAAGTCCCAGCACATTGCCCGGCAACTCGGAGACAAGCTTCGCATTGAGCTTGCCCCCGTGCGGCCGGCCCAGGTAAAGCTGGTGAAGCTGGTCGCGCACGATCTCCGAACGCCGCTCCGCGGAGTGATGCCGGTTAAACTCATCGTCCAGAAACTGAAGCCAGCGGCGGAAGATCTCCTCCGCCTCGGGCGTAGGGCGCGGAGCGTTGTTCGCAAATTCCATACGGATTGCACAATACACCACCGGCCCCAGTCGAATCGAGCCGAAGCTGCGGATTGCTGATGGAATGGCGTCCGGCTATGCCGTCTTTCCATTCCGCTGCTTCCGCAGCCACCACCAGCTGCCCCCCAACAGAACCAGCCCCGCAGCTACCGCAACCACCAGCAGCGAGTGATGCGCCACCACGCTGACCACATCCGGCCCCAGCGCCAGCACCAGAATCGCCAGCAGCATCCAGCGGATCGTTCTGCCCAGAAACACGGCCAGCAGAAACGACCGCACCGGCATCTCGAAAACCCCCGCGGAAAAGACAAAGACCTTCCATGGCGTGGGAGGCGGCAGCATCGAGGGGATCAGAACAGCCACAAACTCCTTGCTTTCAAAGCGTTTGCGCAGTTGGTCGAAGCGCTCATGGTTGACCCGCTTGCGCAGGAACAGCTCCCCGCCCCCACGCCCCAGCCAGTAAGGCACCAAGCCGCCGATCGCCGAGCCGGCCGCCGCGATCAGGCAATAGACCCAGAAATGGCGCTTGTCATCCCAGACGTAGAAGGCAAGAATCGCATCGATAGGGACAGGAATGGCGGCGGAATCGAAGAATCCGATCACGCCAGCTCCCACAAATCCCAATTTGATCAGCGCCGGCAGGAACACATGTTTCCATTGAAGCAATAATCGTGCAAAAATGTGGTTCAATCCCGGTCCCTTTCCAGCCACTCATCCGTCCATTCCACAAAGGATCATTGTACGGGCCGCGACGTCATGCGCAGCAGTGGGGCAATGTCGCTTTTCTTTGGACGGTACGGGTTGCCGTTTCAGGGGAATGAGAGAGAATAGATAGAAAGGACTCGAAGCGAGGCCGGACCGTTACGAGTGCGGCCGGAACGGTCTCACCGTAAATAATGCCCACCAGCGAAGCGCCAGCCAATGTGAACGAGCCTGAGGAGCCCGTGGAGACGAGCCAGGAGAACGGAGGCGTCGAAAGGAAAACCTCTGCTCTGGCAACAACATCCGCCGAAGCCGATTCCTCTGTCCCGGCCGGCCGGGGTTCCCGTTGGGTCGATTACGACACGCACGAACTGCTGCAAATGATCAGCGACCTCGAAGACGAGCGCCGCTGGTCGCGCCTGCGCGAGGGCATCTGGCTTGCCGTCCTTTTCCACCTGCTTTTACTCCTGGCCCTTACGGTGCTGCCCAAATACGTCTTCAGGCAGCCGCCGATCATCAATCCGTCCAACTCCCTGAAGCATCACAACTTCGTCATGCTGAATCCGCCGGCTCTGCACGCCCCGGCACTTCAGCCGAAGCCCAAGCCGCTGCCGCCCATCAACAAAAAAACGCTGGAGGCGCTCAATCACCCTCCCATCCTCGCGCCTGTAAAACCGCCTCCGCCGCCTCCGCAGCCACTCAAGAAGGTTCCTGAGGTCCTCAAGCCGAAACTCGCGCAGCCTGTATTGCCCCGGCCCAAGCCGCAGCCTGCGGCACCGCACCCGGCGCCGGCCCGGCCCAACTTCGCCATGAACATGGAGAGCCCCGCGCAGCAGTTGCAGCAGGCAATGCGCAACGCCATGCGCAACCGCAATGCGGGTCGGAACGACAATCCGCTGCCCGGCGGCTTGGCCATGCACCCCGGCGCCAGCTCCGGCGGCGTGCAAATCCTGTCCAACACCCACGGCGTGGACTTCAACTACTGGCTCCGGGCCTGGTACTACGACACCGAACAAACCTGGGACCCGCTGATTCCCGACGAGGTAAACCCGCCCATCAGCAAAGCCGGCGAAGTGCTGATTCGCTTCAAGGTCCTGCCCGATGGCCGCGTCATGCCCGGAAGCATGCGTCTGGTCGGCAGTTCCGGCGACACCGCCCTGGACCGCGCCGCCTGGGGCGCCATCACCGGCTCCAGCTATCCGCCGCTGCCCAGCGCATTCCACGGCCCCTACATCGAGCTGCAAGCCCTGTTCCTCTACAACATGCGGCCGCCGCAGTAATTACATGCGGAGTCGGCCCGGCAATCCGCGGGCCGATCCTCCCCTGCAGCCTGCGCCATGGCTGAATGCCGCGCCACCCGCCTCCCATGGACGGCAAAAAGTGTACTAAAATTTTTCCCATAGCCCATGTACGTAGAGCCCGCCATGACCGCCCCGCCCCGCCTCAAGCGCTTCCGCCGCGGCCACCGG
>JAJZKJ010000327.1 GCA_021804195.1 Acidobacteriota bacterium | reverse complement strand
ATCAGGGCCAAAAGTGCTCAGCCTGCTCACGCGCCATCGTGGCTGACGCGGTCTATGACGATCTGCTCGAACGCCTGCAATCGCGCATTCCCAAAATTCGCGTGGGCTCCCCGCAGGATTTTTCCTGCGCCATGGGGCCCGTCATTCATGCCCGGGCGATGGAAAAAATCCTGGGCTATATTGAGATCGGAAAATCTGAGGGACGGCTGCTGGCGGGCGGCAAAAGGCTGACCGGTCCGGATTATGACGAAGGTTTCTATATCGCGCCCACGCTCATCTCCGATGTCGCGCCCCGGGCGCGGCTGGCGCAAGAGGAAGTATTCGGGCCTGTGCTGGCCGTAATTCGCTGCCGGAACCTGACCGAGGGCCTGGCGATCGCCAACGACTCTGAATACGGTCTTACGGGCGCGGTATATAGCCGCGATCCGCAAAACCTGTCCCTGGCGCGGCGCGACTTCCATGCCGGAAATTTATATCTCAACCGCAAATGCACTGGCGCCATGGTCGGCGCGCATCCCTTTGGCGGCTTTAACCTTTCGGGCACCGATTCCAAAGCCGGAGGCCCCGATTATCTGCAATTATTCACCCAGGCCCAATCCATCGCCGAAAAAATTTAATTGCGAACGTTCATAAAAGCGGCTGCGCCGCTTTCCTCATTGGCTCGAAAACGCCGACCAATCCTTTTCTCCCCAGCCGCGTTCCATGGCTGACTGCAGACGGTCGCGCACCAATCCGGCCAGCGGCATCATTTGCCCGAGTTGGCCGGCGGTCTGGCAAGTCAGACTGGCATCTTTCAATCCCAGCCGGAGGATGAATCCGGCCGGCTCAAAGCGCTGTTCCGCGATCAGGGTTCCGTAATTCTGGTACACCGGCGACTGGTATATGCGCTGAATAATATCGAGAAATTGCGCCGGCGCGATTCCGGCTTGTCTCACCAGCGCCATGGCCTCGCCGAGCGTCTCCAGCATGGCTGCCAAGGTAAAATTCCCCGCAATTTTCACGACATTAGCCGCCGCTGGATCGTCCCCCACCTCCAGCACGCCTTGGCCGAATGCCCGCAGCACCGGCCGGCAGATCTCCAGATCGTTTGCCGCTCCTGCCGCCAGCACCCATAACTTGCCCGCCGCGGCGGCTTCGGGTCGTCCAAATACCGGCGCCGCGATGAATCCTTGCCGATGCCGGGCATGGGCCTGCGCCATTTCGCGTATGCAATCTAGTCCCAGCGTGCTCATGGAAATATGCACGCCGCCCTCGCGTAAGCCGGCCAGCAAGCCGCGGCCGTTTATTGCCGGCTTCGCGTCCAGCCCCAGCACCTCGCGCGCCGCGGCATCGTCGGCCAGCATGGTGATGGCAATCGCCGCGCCGGCGGCCGCATCGGCCGGGGTCACGGCTTTGCGCGCGCCTTGCCGCGCCAGTTCATCCGCCGGCGCCGGATTGCGGTTATAAATCGTGACTTCATAACCGGCCTGCAACAGCCGTGCCGCCATAGGTTTGCCCATGCGGCCCAATCCTAAAAACGCAATGTGCATTGCCATCTCCCGGGTTTCCTTTCGATGGAACTGTCAAGCCGTAAAGCGGCTGCGCCGCTCATATTCCATGGGATGCAGCTTCTCCGGCGGAAAAATTCCGGAGCCAGCCGCTGTTTGCCGAAGCGGTCACCGGCTGGACTAAGGGTAACCAACACCGGAAACAGCTTCCTTCACCCTCCGGGCTTTCCACCCAAATGTGGCCGCCATGATGTTCGATGATCTGACGGCTTATCGAAAGTCCCAGCCCGGTTCCGGCCGGCTTATCGCTGAGCGATCCCACGCCTTGGTAAAAGCGGTCAAAAATTTTTTCCCGGCCGGCCGCCGGCACACCGCAACCGGTATCGGCCACATAGAACTCCAAAACTTCGCCATGGCAACTGGCGCCCATTCTGGCCCCTCCCTGCTCGGTAAACTTCAGGGCATTATGCAAAAGATTGGTCAGCACTTGCAGCAACCGATCGCGGTCTCCCGTAATCGGCGGCAACTCTTCCGGAATTTCCAGCGCCAAATCCAGTTGCTTGCGCGTAAACAGGCTGCGCATCAGGTCGGCCGCCGTCTGCAGTAATTCCCGGGGATCAAAAACGGCAAAATGAAAACGCATGCCGCCGGTTTCAAGTGTCGCCAGATCCAGCAGGTCGCAAATCAGCCGCTCCAGCCGGCGGCTTTCGGACAGTATAATTTCCAGAAATTCGCGCTGGGTGGCCGGTGTTTCGTCGGGATAGTCGCGCAGCAGTTCTGCAAATGACCGGATGGAAGTTAATGGAGTTCGCAGCTCATGCGATACACTCGCGATAAAATTAATCTGCAGCCGGTTCATGCGCCGCAGATGTTCGTTCAACTTCTCGGTATTTTCATAGGCCTGTCTTAAGTCCTGCGTGCGCTTCCGCACTTCTCGCTCCAGCTCTTCATGCTGGAGCCGCAGCGCTTTTCCGGATTCCCGCAGAGAATGATTTGCCTGATCCAGGGCCTCGGAGCGGGCGCCCAGCGTGCCCGCGAAGCGATGATTGGCCAGGGCGAAAAATGCGAAAAAAACCAGCCGCAATGCCACCAGTCCGGCATAGGAACTGGTTCCGAAGGCATCAACGTGATCGGGCTGGCCGCGGCCAAGAACCGCGATCCCGATATAGGCCGCCATGGCGAATAAGGCCAGCCCGGTGGCATGTTTTAAGGGCAGAATGAAATAGCCGTATTGGATCGTGAGCAGATAGAAAATCCAGACAACGCTGTAAATGCCCAGGGCATACACAAGCAGGCTGAAAACCACAATTTCCAGGCCTATATAGAGAGTGGTCCACTGCCTTAATTGCGCCAGATCGCGGCTTCGCCGGCTGATGCGGGGAAAGCTGACGCTGATCAAAAATAACGTGCCCACCAGCGCCGGAATGATATAGGAAAAGTGAGCCTGTAAAATCCAGCGGCTGAACCCCAATCCCAGGCAGGCCAGCCCCAACCAGATTTCATGAAACTGGTTGGCATAATCCAGGCGCCGGTGCGCCTGTTCCAAAGCGCGCATTTCCGCGGCTTGCAACACCGTTATTTCAGGCGTAGTCCGGACCGCGCTCGCCATGGTCCTCTGACCGTTCATGATGCCCCTGACGCTTTACGCTCCCCGCCTGGCGCGCGCGCCAGGCTGCGCGGCGGCCGGATCGCTTCCAGATTCAGCCGATACCCCAGGCCATACACGCATTCCAGCCAGGGCTGTTCCGCATCGGCATACGTTTCCATCTTGCTCCGCAAGCGGTTGATCAGCGCATCCACATTGCGATGATAACCGCCGTAGCTCTGGCCCCAGATGCGCGGCAGAATGGCGGCGCGCGGAAACAGCCGGCCAGGATTGCGGAATAGCAGCAACAACAGCTCAAATTCCTTGCCCGTAAGCCGCACCACATGATCTCCGATATAGAGCTGACGCAGATGACAGTCGAGCCGTAAAGGACCATGCACGAGTTCCCGCCCGGTCTGGGCTTGTGTATCCAGCCGCCGCAGCACGGCGCGAATGCGGGCTTCCAGTTCCGCCGGGCCGAAGGGTTTGCATATGTAATCATCCGCTCCCAGCTCCAGCCCGGTCACCCGGTCCAGCTCGGAGCCGCGCGCGGTCACGATCAGAATCGGCACCCGCGGATTGTGCTCGCGCACCTTTCGG
>JAJZKJ010000326.1 GCA_021804195.1 Acidobacteriota bacterium | reverse complement strand
CATCAATATCGCGATGATCAATGAAATGAAAATCATTCTCGATCGCATGGGCATTGACGTCTGGCAGGTGATCGCGGCGGCGAAAACCAAGCCCTTCGGCTTCCAGCCGTTTTATCCCGGGCCGGGATTGGGCGGGCACTGCATTCCCATTGATCCCTATTATCTGAGCTGGAAAGCCCGACAATACGACGTGACGGCGCGATTCATTGAACTGGCCGGCGAACTGAACACCTCCATGCCGTATTACGTGATTGGAAAAGTCGCCGAAGCGCTCAACGGGCGGGGCCGGGCCATTCGCGGATCGCGTCTGCTGGTGCTGGGAATGGCGTACAAAAAAGACGTCGACGATTTGCGCGAGTCGCCCTCGGTGGCAATCATTGAAGAGCTTCGCCGGCGCGGCGCGCGGGTGGATTACAATGATCCCTTCATTCCCTCCACGCATCCGCAGCGGCGGCATGACCTGCGAATGAAATCGGTCTCTCTTTCGCCCCGGAAGCTGGAACATTATGACCTGGTTCTGATCGCCACGGATCACTCCGTGTACGACTGGAACCTGATTGTTCGTCATTCCCGCCTGATTGTGGATACGCGCAATGCCACCGCCGGCATCCGTGCCGCAAAAGGAAAAATCATCCGCGCGTGAACCGGGCAAACAGCACCACTCCCGAAAAACCAGGCGAACTTTTCCAACCCGCTCCGGTGGCAACCGCATAGAAACCTAATCTCAAAAGATAGTAAGAGCCACGAAAGTTACCGCATGACCACGGCAGGCGGATTCAATCTTTGTGACTTTGCGTTAAAATATAAAAATGGACGAGCTGGATGATTCGCGATCCCGTTGCGAAGCGCCAAAACCGGCGGCGCGGTCGCGTTACCGTTTTCCACGCCGTCAAAGGCTCAAAGGCCGGACTACGATTGACGCCGTCTACCGTAGCGGGCGGCGACGCCATCATCATCCGCTGATGGCGTGCGTATTGCGGCGTGATGAATCCGCCACACCGGGACCGGCGCGGCTGGCGGTTTCCATCGGCAAAAGCTGCGGATCGGCGGTCCAGCGCAACGCCATCCGGCGGCGAATACGCGAGGCTTACCGCCTCATGCAGGATAGTATTCCACCCGGTCTGGATATTCTGATCGTGGTCCGCCCCCATAAGCGCTTGGCCATGCGGGAATATCAAATCCGCCTTGGTACGCTGCTGGGCGCGGGGCTATAAGATATTTCTGTTACGGGGCATTTTCCTGACGGCGGCGCGCGGATTTTTATGCGTTCCACAACTTCTAAAACTTCTACAAATTCCATGTTTCGACGCGGCTTGCAACAAGCGCTGACCGGCCTGATCCGGCTTTACCAGGTAACGCTCGCGCCATGGCTGGGCGGCCACTGCCGGTACGAACCCACTTGCAGTGCTTACACCATCGAGGCCATCGCTCTATACGGACCCTGGCGCGGAACGTGGCTGGGTGTCAAGAGAATTCTTCGTTGTCATCCCCTGGCCAAAGGTGGATATGATCCCGTGCCGCCGACCAGGGAAGACAACGAGATGCGGGAGTAAACATCGCCGTCCTCTGAATGCAACCGTTCCTGGTGCTCTGTGACGGAGCACTAGCGGGCAGGAGGGAAGGTATGGATAAACCTGCGAAGAAGCTTCCCTTGCCGGGTCGGGATAGTCAAAAATTAAGATTCCCCGTCTAACCCATGACGAGCGATATACTTGCCAAGTGATGAACCGGCGATGAGAATATGTTCTTAACGTTGGTAGAAGGCCGGGCTTTCGGCTGGTTCAGGTTCAATTTGTGAAAGGAATGAACATGGCGGACACAAGCGTTTCCACGGAATCACTCGGCGGTGAGAAAAAGCAGGAACACAAAGGCCGCAAACTTCGGATGGCCTTCATCGGCTGCGGTGGCATCAGTGAAACTCAAATTCGCGCCTTGCAAACCATGCCGGAGGTTCAGATCCTGGCCGGAGTCGATACCGACCCCAACCGGCTGGAAACAATGAAAACCAAGTATTCCATCAGCGGTCTTTACACCGATTACCACAAAATGCTCAAGGAAATCCGGCCCGACGCGGTGTCGGTCTGTACACCCAACGGCAGCCATGCGCCGGCCACCATTGCTTCCCTGCAGGCCGGGGCGCACGTCATCACCGAAAAGCCCATGGCCATGACTCCCCGCGAATGCCAGGCCATGATCGACGCGGCCAAAAAGGCCAAACGGAAACTCGCCGTCGGCTTCCAGTACCGCTACCATCCCGCCACCGCGATGTTGTGCCGCGCCCGGGAGGCGGGAGAGTTCGGAAAGGTAATGTTCGTCAAATGCCAGGCGCTGCGCCGCCGCGGCATTCCGAATTGGGGCGTCTTCGGCCAGAAGCACCTGCAGGGTGGCGGGCCGATGATCGACATTGGCGTACACGTGATTGAAATGGCCCACTATGTAATGGGTTCGCCCCGGCCGGTTGCAGCCACCGGAAAAACCTGGACTTATATGGGCCACAAACCCAGCCAGGTCGTAAGCATGTGGCCCAATTGGGACTGGAAAACTTACACCGTGGAAGATCTGGCGGTGGGTCAGATTCGTTTCGAAAATGGAGCCATCATGCATATAGAATCGTCCTTCGCGGCGCACGTGGAACGCGACGTGTGGAATTTCACGCTCGTGGGTGAAAAGGGAGGCTGCACGTGGGATCCGCCGGCCATTTTTACCGACCGGGCCGGAACCATGGTGAATTCCGTGCCGGCGTACCTGCCAAACTGCGACTTTGCGGCCTTGTTCCGGTTGAAATTGCGAAATTTCGTCGACGGCTGCCTGTACGACAAGCCGCTGGAGGCCCCGGGCGAAGCGGGCATCGCGGTACAGAAGATTATCGACGGGGTATATCGGGCGTCCGCGGCGGACCGGGAAGTGGCGATCAAATAAGGCGGTTGTGGGAGCAGCCCCCTTTATTTGAGGATTGTGGTATCGTCAACGGCGGAGAATCTGGACGCTTGGAATGATTGGCGAGCCACTCTTGGCGAAGGGAATAGTTGATGTGCCGGGGCTGTTGGCGTTCGTGCTCGACGCGCGCGGGCGAGTGGTGCGGGCCAACCACACGTTCACCGACCTGGCGGCCCTTCCCGCCGGTTCCCTGCCGGATAAAGACCTTTTGGATCGGATGTTGCCGCCCGAACAGCGGCACAAGGCGCTGGGCGAGATCGACGGTGAAAATGCGCGCGCGCAGGAAAGGCGCTTTGACCTGGAAATCCTATCGCCCGACGGCCGCCGGCGTGTGTTTGCCTGCCATGCCTGTGCCGAGCCGAAATCCCAATCCACCGGCGCGCGGGTGATCGTTACGGGAATTGACATCACGGAACGGGTGCGGTTGGAGGCGGCCTTGCGGAAAAGCACGGCCCAGATCCGGGCCATTGTGGAAACGGCCGTGGACGCCATTATTACCATGGATGAGTCCGGCACGATCGAATTGTTTAATCCCGCCGCCGAACGGATCTTCGGCTGGACCGCCGGGGAGGCTTTGGGGCGCAAGATCGAGATTCTGATGCCGGAGTCCGCCCGCCGGGAGCATCAACGTTATGTGGATGATTATCTGCGAACGGGCCAGGCGCGGATCATCGGTATTGGACGGGAAGTGGTTGGTAAACGTAAAGATGGCAATACTTTTCCGATGTACCTGGCGT